>JAZULX010000222.1:0-3895 GCA_045603325.1 Oscillospiraceae bacterium
GGCAGCCTCGGCAGCGGTGGAAGCACCGCCGACAACAACTACGTTTTTGCCCACTTCGGCTTCGTGACCCATGACGCTGTAAGCAGTCCACTTGGCGGTTTCGGCGCCTTCGATGGCAGGCAGTGCAGGAGTTGCACCCACTGCGGCGATACATACGTCAAAGCCTTCGGCTTCGATCATTTCGGGAGTGGCTTCAACGCCCAGACGGACTTCGATGCCCTTTTCGCTCATCTGGTTGACCAGGAATTTGCGGTATTTGTTCAGACGCCACTTGAAGTCAAGAGCTTCAACCTGCTTTATCTGACCGCCGAGGGAGTCGGACTTTTCGAAGATGACGGGAGTGTGGCCGCGTTCCTTGAGGTACATTGCAGCCTTCATGCCGCCGGGGCCGCCGCCGATGATTGCAACCTTTTTCTGTTTTGTAACGGGAGCGATCATCTTGTCTTTGCGGTATTCCATACCCATTTCGGGGTTCAGGGTGCAGTGGCTCATCCAATGGCCGGTCCAGCTTACGCCGCGGCACTGATGGCACAGGATGCAGGGGTTCAGATCCTGACCGCGTCCGGATTTGAGGATCTCGCCAAGGTTTTCGTTGCACATGAACATGTGGTTGGCGCAGATCATGTCCAGATCGCCGGAAGCCAGAGTTTTTTCGTTGGTTTCCAGGTCGTAATAGGTGGTGCTGCCTGCGATGGGGATGGTCACGCCGGCGTCTTTCAGAGCCCGGGCAGCGATGGCGGAAGCGCAGGGATAAACGGCGGCTTCTTCTTCGCTGAGATTGTCGCTGTTGCTCAGACGGACGTTCAGCAGGTCGACATAGGGAGTGACCACGTTCAGCAGGTCTACCAGCTCGTCAAGGGGCCATACGGCACCGTGGCCGGGCTTTACGCCGTCGATGGCGATGCCGGGACATGATGCAACGATGATGAAGTCCTTGCCCAGTTCTTTCTTGACTCTGCCAAGGAACTGATGAACAAAACGTTCACGGTTTTCGCGGCTGCCGCCATACTCGTCGGTACGGTGGTTGGTGCTTTCCCGGAAGAACTGACCGATGAAGCGGCTCAGTTCGATAAGACCGCCGTCGAAACCAAGGCTCTTATACAGCTTGGCGCGGTCGATCCACATGTCTATGTATTCGTCGATGGTTTCTTTGGTGAACATGGACGGAGGATCGGAGTTGCCCAGAGACTTCAGGGACGGGTCAACACCTTCGGGGCCTACCAGAGAACCGAAAGTAAACTGGAGAGCGTCCTCGTCGTTGGGATCATAGGGAGGTTCGGAGGGGAAACCCATGCCCATGGGAGAGGTGGCAGGGTCATTTACGGTGTAGGACACAGCCATGTCGGTGTTCATGGAGGAGATTATCTTGCCGCCGTAGTAATGAACCATGTGGGTGAAATGGCTGAAATAGTTCTGGCAGCCCTTGTCGTGGATATTGTACATTGCGAAATGGACAATATCAAAACCGCCGGTGGAACGCTGATAGTCGTTGGCAAGGTCGTGGAACAGCATGATGCCTGCACCGTTCTTGGCCAGGGAAGCGTAGTAGCTGGTTACAGGGTCAGCAGGATAGAGTTCGGGACCCTGGAGGAAGTGAGGCTGAGCGCAGGGATAAAGGAAACGGGACTTGACCATGGAAGTGCCTATCTTGATAGGCTTGGTAAGGTTGGGATATGCAGTTGCCATTATGTTCATCCTTTCTCATTTTCTTTTCAACACTAAATATTTTACCAGAAAAAAGAGAAAGCTTCAATATCTATCGAAGCTTTCTCAATTATTTTTATTCAGCGGTATTGATGTCGGCCAGCAGAACCTTGTATTCTTCGTACTTTTCATAAACCAGCTTTTCATATTCTTCACCGGTCATATAGGTGGGAACAAGGTTGCCGTTTTCGATGGTTTCGATAAAACCTTCGTCCTTGCAGGCCACGTCAAAAGCTTCACGCAGCTTGGCAACGATGGCTTCATCGGTACCGGCAGGTACGCACAGACCCATGTAGGACATGATGTTGATGTCGTAACCCAGGTCCATCAGGGTGGGAACTTCGGGAGCGCATGCCCAGGGCACATCGGTGGCGGAAGCCAGCAGCTTCATGGAACCGTCTTCAACGTAGGTGGTGAAGGAAGCTTCGTCACATACGGCGCAGGGAATAAAGCCGCCAAGAACGTCAGTAATCATGTCGGTGGTGCTGGGGTAGGAAACGAAAGAAAGCTGGCTGCCGGTGGCTTCGTTCAGGTCGTCCATGGCAAAAGGCTGGGGATAACCGGTGGCGCCGCATTTGATTTCCTGAGTCTTTGCAGCTTCCAGCAGCTCGTCAAGAGTGTTGTAGGGAGAATCGCCGCCTACAACGATGCCGAAACCGTACTGGCCGAAGGCGCAGATATATTCAAAGTTATCGGGAGTGTAAGGTACTTCCAGAACCCAGGGCAGCAGGGACAGGGGAGACAGGGAAGCAACGCCGATGGTGTAGCCGTCGTTTTTCTTGTTGGCAAGCTCGGCAACGCCCACGGTGCCGGTACCGCCGGTGACGTTGGTTACGGAAATGGCGGTGCCAAGATGCTTTGCTGCCACATCAGCCATGGCTCTGGCAGCGATATCGGTGCCGCCGCCGGCGCTGAAGTTGACGATCATGTTGATGTTGCCTTTGGGATAATCGGAGCCGGAGGCTGCGCCTTCGGAACCGGAGCATGCAGTGCAGACAGACAGAATCATAAGACATGCAAGAACGATTGACAAAAACTTTTTCATTGTGTTTCTCCTTGGAATTGTGATCAGAGCCCATCGCTCAGGTTTGTGTCTTTCTTTTTACCTCTGAGAATGAAGAACAGGGACAGGGCAGTGATTATCCAGAAAGCCCAGCACAGAGGGGAAGAGAAAAACGTTGTAAAGTCACCGTCGGACAGAGTCAGTGCCCGGCGGAAATTCTTTTCAAAAATGGGTGAAAGAATGAATCCGACCAGCATTGTGGTGGTTGGAAAATCGAACTTCATCAGGATGTAGCCGATAATTGCAAAGAACAGCATGATCCAGACGTCGGCCAGGGTGGAGTTCAGAGCGTAAACACCGATGATGCAGAAAATGGCCACCACCGGGAAGATGATGGTTGTTTCGAGACTGCACAGCTTGACAAAAAGCCTGTAGGTTGCAAGAACCACCAACAGAAGTACGATATTGCACAAAATCAGGCCTGCGTAAACGTTGTAGACCGTCTGGGGAGATTCGGTAAAAATCAGGGGACCGGGAGTCAGCCCCTGAACAAGGAAAGCTCCTATCAGAACGGCGGCACCGGTGTCGCCGGGAACGCCGAGAGACAGCAGAGGTATCATGTTTGCGCCAACAACGGCGTTGTTGGCAGCTTCGGCAGCGGCAACGCCTTCAACATAGCCGGTACCGAACTTTTCGGGATGCTTTGAACCTCTCTTGGCGGCATCGTAACCTATATAACAGGCAAGTGCAGGGCCAAGACCGGGCAGGGCACCGATGGCGCAGCCTATGGCAGAGGAACGCAGCCAGGTTTTGAAGCAGGTTTTCAGGTCAGACAGGGTAAAACGCTTGTCGTCCCTGCAGGTGGCAGGCGGCAGCTGGGCTTCCTTCCAGCCTGTGGCAACTTTTTCAACCTGAACCAGCAGCTGGGAGACCGCCAGAGCACCGATAAGCATAACAACCAGGTCAATGCCGCTGTACAGCTTCAGAACGCCGAAGCTCAGACGGGGGATGGTATACATGGAGTCGGTACCCACGCAGCCGAACAGCAGACCAAGGGCACCGCCGATAAGGCCTTTTATCATGGACTTTTTGGCAGCGGAAGCGATAATGGTCAGGGAGAATATCATCAGAACGGTGTATTCTGCAGGGCCGAATTTAAGGGCGTATTTTGCTATGGGCTGAGCCACC
>JAZULX010000223.1:0-2175 GCA_045603325.1 Oscillospiraceae bacterium
GGACGCTCCACGCTGGATTACGTTGCCGAGTATCTGGAAGGTCTGGGCAAGGTTCCCGTGGCAGGCATCAACGGTGACTTCTTTGAGTTTTCCACCGGACTTTCCATGGGCGTTGTGATGAACGAAGGTTATATCATGTCAACGCCCAACAACAAAACCGCCATAGGCTTCTTTGAAGACGGCAGCATGATAATCGGTGACCCGGGTATAACCTGTGATATCAGCATCGGCGATATTCAGCTGAGAGATGTACATATCAACAAAGCCCTTACCGAGACCAGCGGACCTGTTCTCTACACCCGGGATTTTGCGGACACCAACAAGGCCACCATCCCCAACACCAGTGTTGTTCTTATGAGAACAGACGAGAAAATGTATGCAGGCTATGATTACGATTTCAGCGTAGCTGCTGTAATGCAGGAAGAAGGCGAGACCGCCATCCCCGAAAACTCGCTGCTGCTGTCTGTGCCCACAAATTCCGCTTACGATACCGATGATACCGCAGAGCGTCTTGCAGAACTGGAAATACTCAACGGCGGCGTTATAACTCTTGGAATATCCGACAAGTGGTACTGGGTTGATTACGCTGTGGGCGCAGGTTCATGGCTGATCAAAGACGGCGAAGTTCAGGAAATTCAGGACTCCACCGCCACCGAGATAACCGCCAGAACTGCCGTTGGTCAGAAAGCTGACGGCACCGTGGTATTCTATACCATCGACGGCAAACAGGAAGGCCACTCCAAAGGCGTTACACTGGACACTCTGGCACGAAGAATGCTTGAGCTTGGCTGCGTAACCGCAGTGAACCTTGACGGCGGCGGCAGCACCGTAATGTCGGCCGCATACCCCGGTTATGACGGACTTGAGACTGTTACCAGTCCTTCCGACGGCACCCAGCGCATGTGCGCAAACTATATCTTCCTTGTAAATACTGCCGAAGCCACCGGTGAGGCAGGCAAACTGTTCATGTATCCATACGACACATGGATGCTCAAGGGTGCAACCCAGAAATACGAAGTTACCGCCACCGACGAGAACTGGCATACTGCGGAAGTGCCCATTGTCCTGAACTTTGACGGCGGTGACCTTGGCACCATGGACGATTACGGCGTTTTCACCGCAGAAAAAGCCGGTGAAGGTGAAGTCCGTGTATCTTCCAAGGATGTCACAGGCAAAGCTGTGGTAAACGTGGTTGAAACTCCCGACAGCATAACCGTTTCCAAAGAAAACGGCAGCAGCATAAGCGGAGTTCTGGCAGTTGCTCCCGCAGGCGAGGTTGATCTGACCGCGTCTGCCGAATACAACGGCTTTGAGCTGGTGGCAAGCGACAACTGCTTCAACTGGGAAGTCAGCGAAGGCATAGGCACCATCAGCGAAGAAGGTCTTTTCAAGGCCTCTTACACCGACAGTGCCGTAACCGGCAGCATTGTCGTCACCTGCGGTGATATCAGCCGTACCATTCAGGTCACGGTAACTCCCCAGATGGCATCCGGCAGGGCAGTGGAAGGCTTTGAAAGCAGCGCAACCCTGCCTCAGCCCGAAAACAGCGCCATTTCCACCGCTCTTGAAAACGATCTTACAAAAGTAAAATACGGCAGAAACAGCCTTAAACTGAGCTATGACCTGTCTGCTGCAGGCAGCGAAACTCCTCCCTCTGCGAAGATGAACGTCGCCCTTGAGGGTGGACCCACCCATCTGGCATTCTGGGTTTACGGCGACGGTCAGGGAAACACTCTGAACGTCATCACAGCCAAAGCTGACGGAACTCCCGAAGTCCACACTCAGACCATCGACTTCACCGGTTGGAAATATATAACCATGTCTCTGGCTGAAGGCACCGATATGATAAAGGGCATCGGCATGACTGCCGGTACCGGCGGCAACACTTCCGGCAGCATATATATCGACCAGATAATTGCTTCCACCGGCGCACTTAGCGACCTGACAGGCCCTGTCATTTCCGGTGAGCTTTCCGAAAACGGATTCATGGGCACCGTGGCAGACGCAGGTCTTACCGCCGTGACCGCAGAAGATATCACCGTCACCATTGACGGCCATGAAACAGCATTTGATTTCGACAACGGCTCCATTTTTGTTGACGTACCCTCCGACGGCAGCACCCACAGACTGCGTATCGTGGTATCCGACGCCTGCGGCAACCTCACCTCCGGCACC
>JAZULX010000224.1:0-2774 GCA_045603325.1 Oscillospiraceae bacterium
GCATCTGGACATATTTAATCCCCCGAAGATACCATCCTGCGGCAAAGCCTGTGAGGTCGCCCACAACCCCGCCGCCAAGGGCTATAACACAGTCGGTGCGGGTAAGTCCGCAGTCTGCCATATATTCCAGAAGTCCTTCCAGGCTGTCCATGTCCTTGCTTTCTTCACCGGCAGGGATTGTCATGGTGCAGACATCGAAATCCCAGTTTTTGAGCGAATGAACCACTTTCTGTCTGAACTTCAGAGGCACGTTGCTGTCGCTCACCAGAACCGTTCTGCAGGGGCTGACCACATCTTTCAGAAGTTCGCCCATAACCAGATCTTTTCCGATAATAACATCGTAAGGTTTTGATGCACCAATATGAACGGTATAACTCATTAATGACCTCCTGCCGAGAGTTTCTTTTCTTTACCGTCTTTCAGGAGCTGTCTGAGGGTTTCTGCATCGCCAGCGGTGATGGCAGTGTGGTACTCCTGAAGATGGTCTATAAGTATCTGTATCTGATCTGCCAGATAATCCCGGTTTTCCATGAACAGTTCTGTCCACATATCCTCGTCCAGTCGGGCAACACGGGTCATATCGTTGAAGCTGCCTGCCGAAAAACCGCGGCGCAGCTGAGCATCGGGAGCTTTGACATAGGCGCTGGAAGTAATATGAGCCAGCTGGGAGGTGTAGGCAATTATCTTATCATGTTCTTCGGGTGTGGAAAAAGTCAGGGATGCAAAACCGATGTCGGTAAAGAACGCCTTGATCTTTTCCAGTTGGTCGATATGGGTATTTTCATCGGGCGTAACTATCATGGACGCTCCGTTGAAAAGCTCTGCCGTAGAGTTGGCAAAACCGCCTCTTTCGGTGCCTGCCATGGGGTGGCCGCCCACATAGCTGAACCCGTATTCCTCGGCCATGGGGCGTATCTTTTCGCACACAACACGCTTTACGCCGCACATATCCATAACGATGGCAGACTTGGAAATGTGTCTGCCGTTTTCGCTTATCCAGCGGACAGCTGCTCCGGGCAAGATAGCCAGCAGCACCATATCGCACTGAGGGATAGCTTCTTCGTTCAAAGTTTCGTCTATTGCACCGCTGAGTCGAGCCATCATCATGGTATCTTCGTTGAGGTCAATGGCCGCAACCTCATGCAGAGTTTTTGTTTTTATGCTTTTGGCCAGGGAACCGCCGATAAGGCCAAGGCCTACTATTCCGATTTTCATTTCATGGCGTCCTTTCTCAATCAGAGAGTTTTCATGAATTCATGCATTTTGTAAAGCTTTCCGGCCAGTTCGTCGAAGGCTTCGGGACGGAGAGACTGGGCGCCGTCGCACAAAGCTCTGGGAGGATCGTTGTGAACCTCGATGAGCAGACCGTCAGCGCCGCCTGCAACAGCAGCTACCGCAAGAGGAGCAACAAGTTCAGCTTTGCCCGTAGCGTGGCTGGGGTCGATGATAATGGGCAGATGGGTCAGTTTGCGAAGTACGGGAATGGCCGCCAGGTCAAGAGTGTTGCGGGTGTAGGTTTCAAAGGTGCGGACACCGCGTTCGCAAAGGATGACGTTTTCGTTGCCGCCGGCCATAACGTACTCTGCGCTCATGAGCCATTCTTCGTAGGTGGAGGACATGCCGCGTTTGATCATAACAGGTTTGTCCTGAGTTCCCAGGGCCTTGAGCAGGTTGAAGTTCTGCATATTTCTGGCACCCACCTGAATGACATCCACGTCGTCGAACAGGGGCAGCTGGGATTCTTCCATGATTTCGCTTACAATGGGAAGTCCGGTCTCTTTCTTTGCTATGCTCAGCAGCCGCAGGCCTTCGGCACCCATGCCCTGGAATGAATAAGGCGAGGTTCTGGGTTTGAAGGCGCCGCCCCGAAGCATTGTGGCTCCGCTGGCTTTGACGGCCTTTGCAATGGCGACCACCTGCTCCTCGGATTCAACGGAGCAGGGGCCTGCCATAATGGTCAGGCTGCCGCCGCCGATGGTTGTGGTGCCGAGGTCGATGACGGTATCTTCCGGATGGAACTTACGGTTTGCGTTCTTGTAAGGTTCCTGAACGCGCTTTACGTTTTCAACTATATCAAGGGCAGAAATAAGGCCGATATCAAGGGACGAGGTGTCTCCCACAAGGCCAAGGATGGTTTTATGAGAGCCAACGGTGGAATGGACGGTAACTCCCTTATCCTGCAGCCAGTGGACAAAGCTGTTGAGCTGATCCTGATTGGGATTTGATTTCAGAATGACTATCATGGTTACATTTCCTTTCAATAAAAATTACCCGCAGTCGGTTTGACCGCGGGTAAGATATAAGTTCCGAGTATTTCAGAGCCATATCATCCTTTATCGGGCAAACCGGAATAAGCCTTACCAAAAAACTTGGCAAAGCTAAAGTAAAAAGCGTATCCGGTTGTCTGGACGGTGCTCTTCATGACCAGGGATCCTTTCAGATTTGTTGGTTAAATGATACCATCGATGAGCCGATTTTAAAAGAGGCAAGTTTAACAAAATGCACAGAGTTTTATAACGTTAATTTCACAATATTAATTATGAATTAATTTAACATATTTCTTTGACCGTAAGTATCATCAGCGTTTGCCACACATTGTGCAATGGTAGTGCGCATGCAGTAGGATGAGGCTCCTCACGCCTGCTGACGCAGGCACAGGATGACAGCAGCATTTTACCCTAACCCCTAAATCCCAACCCCTATCCAAATAAAAAATGGAGCTCCATCAGCAGCGGGAAACGGATCGTAGCCATGTCGTTCTGTGGGCCAAAGAG
>JAZULX010000225.1:0-7188 GCA_045603325.1 Oscillospiraceae bacterium
AACTCCTTGGCCCACAGAACGACATGGCTACGATCCGACTTCCAGGCCCACCGGGACCACCAGGCCCACCGGGACCACCAGGCCCACCGGGACCACCGGGACCACCGGGACCACCGGGACCACCAGGACCACCGGGACCGCCAGGACCACCTTCGGCAACAGGACGTCTTTCTGTGTCGAATTCAATAACATCGCCTTCCATGCCGCCTTCAAATACCATGGTTCCCTGTGCTTTACCGTCAACAATTTTGCCGGTGTAACGGCGGCCCAGGTTGCCGTATTCAATAAGAACTTCGAAACTTTCTCCGTCAACTTTGGCTTCGATGAATGGGAGGGTTTCGATAACTCCGGGAGCAGCGTCGATGGTTGCAGTGCCGTTTAAGACTCCATCAACTACCTTGAATTCAAAAGTGGTTTCGCGTTCGGCCATGCCGGTGTGCTCAAAAACGGGATATACGCCGCTGATATCAGACATTTGCAACTTCCTTTCATTTCAATATATTTTGATTTTAGTATATTTTCCATAGGAAAGCAATCATCCCTTGAAAGATTTAGTAAAATTGGTTATAATTCATACATAGATATTGAGGTGACAAAATGAAGCAAAAATATAATGTTACCGGCATGACCTGTTCAGCGTGTTCAGCTCATGTCGAAAAAGCTGTTCGTGGGTTAGACGGTGCTAACGACGTCAATGTTAATCTGCTCAGCGGAACTATGGTTGTTGAGTTTGATGATAATGTTTTAAATCATGATAAAATCATTGCAGCTGTAGAGAAAGCCGGTTATGGTGCAGCACTTCCCGGTGCTGTTGAAAAGAGCAGCACTGGTGCGCTGGATGCTGAACAGGAAGGCATGAAGAAGAGACTTATATCATCCATATGCATCCTGATACCTCTTATGTATGTTTCTATGCAGCATATGTTTGGCTATCCTCTTCCTGGGTTTCTCAGTGGAGCAGAAAATGCCTTGTATCTTGCTGTTGCTCAGCTGGTGCTGACCATACCCATAATGATAATCAATCGCAAGTATTATATTGTGGGTTTCAAAACACTTTTTGGCGGGGCACCGAATATGGACTCCCTTATTGCCATTGGTTCCGGTGCTGCGGTTGTTTACGGACTTGTGAATATCTTTTATATTTCACGTGCGATGGGTGTTGGAGATGTGGAGGCCATGGGTCACTATGCCCATAATCTTTACTTTGAATCTGCCGGCATGATACTCACGCTTATAACCGTTGGCAAATATCTTGAAGCCCGTTCCAAGGGAAAAACAGGCGAGGCTATTTCACGCCTTGTGGGACTTGCGCCCAATACGGTCAGAGTATTCCGTGACACTGCAGAAGTTGAAATACCTCTGACTGATGTTGTTGTGGGAGACCTTGTAATTGTTAAGCCCGGTGAACGTATCGGCGTTGACGGAATAATAACTGAAGGCAGCACATTTGTTGACCAAAGCGCTCTTACAGGTGAAAGTATACCTGCTGAAAAGAATGTCGGTGATCGTGTTATGGCAGCTACCGTCAATAAAAACGGTGCCATAACTTTCAGGGCAGAGCGTGTTGGTGAGGACACTACACTTTCTCAGATAATCCGTCTTGTGGAAGAAGCCGGCAGTTCCAAAGCGCCTATTGCTCGATTTGCTGACAAAGTCAGCGGCGTGTTTGTGCCTGTTGTTATTTGCATTGCTTTGGTTACTGCCATTGTCTGGCTAATTGCAGGATACGGTGTTGAATTTGCCTTGTCCAATGCAATTGCTGTTCTTGTAATTTCCTGTCCTTGTGCCCTTGGACTTGCAACTCCTGTGGCAATTATGGTTGGTACAGGCAAAGGTGCCGAATTCGGCATTCTTATCAAATCCGCCGAAGCCCTCGAAACTGCCAGTCAGGTGGATGCAGTGGTGTTTGACAAAACAGGCACCGTAACTGTGGGCGAACCTCAGGTGACTGACGTTGTTCCGTTGATTGACCGCAAATATTTCATGTCTTTGGCAGCTGCAGCCGAAAGGCGCTCCGAACATCCTATTGCTGCTGCAATTGTTGAAAAGGGAAGATGCATAGAATCCGAGAGAATGTTTGTTTCCGACTTTAAGGCATACGGCGGTCTTGGCCTTCGGGCAGTAATTGATGACAAGGTATACTATGCCGGCAATGCTAAACTCATGGCTCAGAAGGAAATTGACCTTGGTGAGCTTGCCGTAAAAGGCGACGAACTGGCATCTGAAGGCAAAACCGTCACATATTTTGCTCAGGAAGAAGGCAATAAGCTTCTAGGTATTATTGCTGTTGCCGATACTTTGAAAGCAAGCTCCAAACTTGCAGTTTCAGAACTGAAGAATCAGAGCGTTGAAGTTTGTCTTCTCACCGGAGATAATGAAAAAGCAGCTAATTATGTAGGTTCTCAGCTTGGCGTTGATAGGATCGTGGCTGATGTTATGCCTCAGGATAAGGAAGCCCTTGTACGAGGACTTCAGGCTGCAGGCAAAAAAGTTATGATGGTTGGGGATGGCATCAATGATTCTCCCGCACTGGTGAGAGCTGACGTGGGCGTTGCTGTGGGTGCCGGAACCGATATTGCAATAGAATCCGCAGACGTTGTCATAATCAAAAATGACCCGATGGATGTTCCGGGGCTTATTGCGCTGAGCAAAGCTGTTATCAAAAACATCAAGATGAATCTATTCTGGGCGCTGTTTTACAATTGTCTTGGTATACCGCTTGCAGCAGGTGTGTTTTATCCACTGTTTGGTTTGCAACTCAATCCCATGATTGGTGCTGCCGCCATGAGTCTTAGTTCGGTTTGCGTAGTTACCAATGCTTTGAGACTCAGAAAGTTTACACCTCCCAAGAGTGAAGAAGTTCATATGATAAAAACTAAAGAAATGGAGAAAAAGACCATGGAACATGTATTGAAAATTGAAGGTATGATGTGCATGCACTGCTCCGGAAGAGTACAGAAGGCTTTGGAACAGACCGCAGGAGTCGTCAGCGTTGTTGTTGATCTGGAAAGCGGTACTGCTACAGTTAAGGGCGGAGAAGGCGAGGCTCTCAAAGCTGCGGTTGTGGACGCAGGATATGAAGTAATATCTGTTGACTAAGCTTTATATCAGTTATTGAAGCTGCGGGTGTGTACCCGCAGCTTCGTTACGTTTTTGATATTTCTGTAGCATTTTGGTTTGTTGAATTCAAAGACAAACAGTGATATAATTATTTTAATTCTAAATATAGAAAAGAAAGGGAAATAAAATGGCATTTGTTATCAATCAAGACCTGTGTTCTGCATGTCATCAGTGCAGAGTTGAATGTCCTGTGGAAGCAATAACTTTCCGCAATGCAAAGTACTGGATTAATCCTGAAAAATGCGTATCCTGCGGCAGCTGTAAGGCTGTATGTCATAATGGCTGTATTTCGGATCCTGATAATCCCGATCCCGTTCCTGCACCTCATGATAAGATCAGCCTGAACTGTGATGTTTGCGTTGTCGGTGCAGGCGGCTCCGGTATGGTTGCTGCTGCAAAAGCTGCCGATGAAGGACTGAAAGTAATTCTTCTTGAGAAGAATCACGAAGTCGGCGGCAGTGCATGGTATGCCGGCGGTTATCGCATCCACTGGTCCAAACTCCATGAAGCAGCTGGTGCTGAGGATAAACGTGACGAAGAGTATGAGCGTTTCATAAAAGAAGTTGATGGCAATGTGGATAAGGAACTGCTCAAGCGTATGTTCGAAGCCAATGCCGAATTTGTTGACTGGATGGTGGACGAACACCATTATCTGGAAGATTACAGCTTTGAAATTGGTCCCAGAGGCGGCATGTTCAAGCCCAAATACACTTGGGAACGTGCTTCTAAGCGTATTGATAAGATGATTGGCCCCGGTGAGGCCGGTTGGTATGTTATGACTCGTCTTTGCAAGGATTATCTTGAAAAGGGCGGCGAAATTCTTTACAAGACTTCCGGCAAAAAGCTTATCACCAACGAAAATGGAGATGTAGTGGGTCTGTTGGCTGAAGACGGCGGCGGTGATATTGAAATCAGCTGCAAATCCGTCGTTCTTGCCACGGGTGCATTCACAAGAAACCGCGAATTGATGGCAAAATTCCAGCCTCTGTTCTATGACGACGAGGGTAAAGAACCTGTACATATCTTTACCGGTTCCGGCTGCACCGGTGATGGCATTGTAATGTGTGATGAGATCGGTGCTGATATTGACTATGTGAACAAACGAGTCAACCTGTTTGGCCCCATGCGTCATCCCTATCCCTGCGTAAGCCTTAACATCTGTATGGGCAGCAGTGGTGTTTCCTTTGGCAGTATGGGCAATGTTGTTGCCAACGGAATGGTTATGGACGAGGTCAGCCCCATGACCTTTGATCCCAAACGTTACTATTGGAAGATTGTCGATGACAATATTTGCGAATCTGCCATTGAACGTGCCATGAAGGAACCTGCTCAGTCTCCCGGCATGGATCTTCCCGCATTCCTTGCAAAATGGCGTGATGTACTGGCTGAAGAAGAGGAAGCCGGTGCAGTAGTAAGTGCTCCCACCCTTGAAGAACTGGCAGAAAAGCTCGGATTTGATAAGGATACTTTCTTTGCAGGTATTGAAGAGTATAATGAAACAGCCCGCAATTCACCGGCAGAAGTGCCTGGTATGTTTGGCATGGTTCCCGGACCCAAGGCCATCGAAAAAGGCCCCTTCTATGCAATGAAATTGAAGCTGTTCCACGAAGACGCAGTTGGTGGTATGACCACTGACAAGAACGCTTCCGTACTCAGAAACGGTAAACCTGTTCCCGGTCTTTATGCCGCAGGTGACACCACCAGAGGCATTATGATTTCCGGCAGTGTTGGCGTTAATTATATCGAGGGCGTATTCTCGTGCCTGACTCAGGCATTCAACGAAGGTTATATAGCCGGTGTTGAAGCTGTGAAATATGCTAAACAGTAAGTAAAAAACCCCCGCAAGTTTTAGCTTGCGGGGGTGATTTATGTTCGCTAAATCTTAGCCCTGGTAATCAACAGTGGTGTTGGTGGTGGCAGGGGGATTCTCAACGTCGCTGGTGTTGTCAACAACGATTTCGCCGGCAACGAGCTTCTGGAACAGTTCTTCGTATTCGGCAACGGTGTACTTTTCAAGTCTCCAGGAAGTTTCAGCGGTGGGCAGGCCTACGCAGCCTTCAGCAGCGCCGAGGGTGGCGGTAACGCCGGCGTGGTCAGCATCCCAGCTGCCGCCGTTTTCATACAGAGAGGTGAGAGCAAGAACGGTGGAAGCAGCCAGTTCCTTCATAGCGGAGGTGACGATGAGGTCGGATTCAGCATACTGGTCAACGTCAACGCCGATAACCTTGCCGTTGGCAGAGGTGGCAGCGGAAACAGCGCTCAGATAGATGCCGCCGCCGCAAGCGAATACGATTTCAGTGCCTTCGGTGTACCAGCCGGACATCTTAACCTGGATGTCATCGGAGGGAGCGAAGGAGCCGGAGTACCAGTACTTGATTTCTACGTCAACGCCCATTTCGGCAGCAGCAGCGTCAGCGCCCTGAACGAAGCCATAGCCGTAACGGATAACGGCGGGAACAGCCATGCCGCCCAGGAAGCCCAGCTTGGTGTAGCCGTCTTTAACAGCGGCGTAGCCTGCCAGATAACCGGCCTGCTCTTCTTTGTAGAGGATGCAGTGGACGTTGGCACCGGTCTTGTAGTTGTAGTCAGCATCATGGGGTTCGCCGTCGAGCAGCAGGAAGTTTACGTCAGGATACTTGTCCTGAATCTGGAAGATAGCTTCTTCGAACAGATAGCCGGGGCAGACAACAGTCTTGGCACCCTTGTCGATAGCGGTGCCGATGGTTTCGACACGAGCTTCGGTGCTGTCTTCGGAGGGACGATAGTAAGCGTAGGTCTTGCTGTTGGCTTCGGAATATTCAACAACGCCGTTCCAGGTGCCTTCGTTGAAGGACTTGTCGTCGATGTTGCCTACGTCAGTTACGAGAGCAATTTCGTAGGTGTCGGAAGCAGCTTCTTCAGCAGGGGCTTCAGTTTTTTCTTCGGTGCTGGAGCAGGCAGCAAGTGCAAAAAGCATGCACAGCACGAGAAGAAGGGAAATCAGCTTTTTCATTTTGAGTTTCCTCCATCAAAATAAGAAATAGTGAGTGTCAGATTCCATACTTATCTGACTATATGTCATTATACCAAGTTCTTCTTGTTTTTTCAACAGTGTTAATTCCATATGTTGAAAGAATGTGGTCTTATATGTTAAGATATAGAAAGAAGAAAATTGAAGGTAGGATAATATGGCAGAAAGACTTGTAATTGGCATAGCCGGAGGTACCGGAAGTGGAAAAACTACTCTGACAAAAAAGATCGCCGAAAGATTCGGCGAGGATGTGGTTATTGTCAATCACGATAACTATTATAAAGCTCTTGATCATCTGACCTATGAGGAGCGTTGCCTTGTCAATTATGACAGCCCGGACGCTTTTGACAACGAACTGTTTGTTCAGCACCTCAGACAATTGAAATTGGGGCAAAGCGTAGTTTGCCCCGTGTATGATTTCACTGTTCATAACCGTTCTGATCAAACGATGGTCATTGAACCTAAAGATGTAATTATTGTTGAAGGTATCCTCATTCTTGAGAATCCTGAACTGTGTGAACTCATGGATCTTAGAATTTTTGTCGACACTGATGCCGATGTTCGCGTACTTCGCAGGATAAAGCGTGATATTCGCGACAGGGGCCGCACTCTGGAATCGGTGACTCAGCAGTATCTCACAACCGTTAAGCCTATGCATGAAAAGTACGTAGATCCAAGCAGGAAGAATGCTCATATCATAATTCCTGAAGGCGGCAAGAATGAACCGGCAGTTCATCTGGTGCTCCTCAGGGTTGCTGAGCACCTCAGTGGGAACGATCAAAACACGCTGACCTGAGCTTCTTCTGCCTTTTCCCTGGCAATCCGTTCTTTCCAGCAGCGGTGACACATGGGTATGTAGGAGTCGTTTCCGCCCAGGAATACCTGTTCACCTACGGTTACTACTTTACCATCAGCGCCAATACGGCAGTTGACGATTGCTTTTGAACCGCAGGAGCAGATATTTTTGATCTCGGTAATGGAGTCTGCTATTTCGAAAAGTCGCAGACTTCCGGGGAACAGGTGAGTCTGGAAATCTGTACGCAGACCAAAGCACATGA
>JAZULX010000226.1:0-8454 GCA_045603325.1 Oscillospiraceae bacterium
CGGTGACTGATGAGGTGGAATAAAACACCTCATCCGGCTTCGTTTCACTCAGCCACCTTCCCCTCAAGGGGAAGGCGATGCTGCGCACAACGTGGGATAGCATCCGTATGGGACGACTTCCTTATATACTGACGGCAAATACCCGGTTTTGTTCCATAAATGACCCCTAACCCCTAAATCCTAAATCCTGATCTCTAATAATATTACATTTAAATTACATATTCCCTTACTTCATTGACCTTGCAAATCACTGTGGTATTATTATTTTGAGGTTATATACCTCGAAAATCCCGGGTCAGGAGGTGGTCTTGGTGACCATCAGAAGAATTACGGCTCTGCTTACCGCAGTTGTGCTGCTGCTGTGCATCGCACCTGCTGCGTCTGCCTTTACAGACGATTCCGATATCCGCAACACCGAAGCGGTTACTATGCTGAACGCTCTGGGCGTTATCGCCGGCTTCCCCGACGGCACTTTCATGCCCGACGAACACGTAACCCGCGAACAGGCGGCAAAAATGGTGGCCAGCATCCTACAGCTGGAAGACAACAGCTTCAGCTGGGACGGCACAAGCACCTTTACCGACAGTTCCAGCTGGGCAGGCGAATACATTGAATACTGCGCCGCAAAAGGCATCATCTCCGGCTATTCCGACGGCACTTTTGATCCCGGCGGACTCATCACCGCCGACCAGATGTTCAAACTTCTGCTGGTGGCTGTGGGTCACGATCCCGCTCCCTATGTGGGCGAGTTCTGGCTGGACAATGTCCGTGCCGACGCCATGGCTTGCGGACTTTACGACAATTTTGCCGGCTCCACCGTGGATCCTCTCAACCGTGACGACGCCTGTCTGCTTATATTCAATGCCCTGAAATGCAATGTGATAACCGGATACGACAACGGTCAGCCCGTTTACTGCCTGGACGATCTGATGAATCCCGTTACCATGCTTGAATACTATTTCGATGCCAAGATGTACACCGAAGTGGTTACTGGCAACGAGTTTGCTGACCTGACCGCCGAAAACAGCCGCCTCGAAAAGGGCAAAACCAAGATCGCCGGTCACAAAGAGTTCGACATCTCCACCGGCATCGACTTCCTTGGCCGTCAGGTGAACATCTACATCTCCTCCGACGGCGAGTTCATCAGCGAACCCGTTATTTCCGAGCAGGACCTTGTTATGACTTTCGACACCGGAACCGAGTTCGACGATTATTACAAACTGGGTCAGATAAAGATGTCTGACGATACCGAATACTATTATAATTACAATCCCGACAACTTCTCCGTTATCGGCAAACTGGACGACAACAGCACCGTTACCGTTATCGACCGAAACGACGATGCCGTTATCGATGTTATGCTGATCACCGCATATCAGACCGTGACCGTTTCCGGCAAGGACGACTCGGGCTGGCTGCTGGATGGTGATCAACGTATCGAATTTGCAGACATGCACGCTCCCGAGCTGGAATTTGAAGCAGGCCAGCAGATCAGGATCGCCCAGATCGGCGGACTTGTATACGTTTTGGACTGAGAGTTTTACAATTCATTAACTTTTTCGACACCTGTTACGTTTATAATTAAATACACAAAATTCATGACCGTAGGGGCGACCTTTGGTCGCCTACGGGCGAGCAAAGCTCGCCCCTACCGCATAATCAGGAGTGAATCTTAATGCCGAAACACGTTCTTGTTGTAGAAGACGATGCCAATATCTCCGAACTTCTGAGACTGTATCTCGAAAAAGAAGGCTATACCGTCACCATCGCCGCCACCGGCGAGGACGGAATAATCAGTTTCCGTCAGGCTTCCCCATCCCTGGTACTGCTGGACATTATGCTCCCGGGTATCGACGGCTGGGGCGTTCTGCGCACCATTCGCCAGGAATCCAAAACCCCCGTCATCATGCTCACCGCCAAGGGCGAAACCTTCGACAAGGTAAGCGGTCTTCAGCTGGGTGCTGACGACTACATAACCAAGCCTTTTGAAATGAAGGAAGTCCTTGCCCGTATCGAAGCGGTGCTGCGCAGATGCCAGCCCGAGGAAGAGGAAAAAAGCCGCCGCCTGGTTTTCGACAAGCTGATAATCGACCTGGACGCCTTTGAGCTGGTGGTGGACGGCAAAAAGGTGGACACTCCGCCCAAGGAAATGGAGCTGCTGTACCATCTGGCCTCCACCCCCAACCGGGTATACACCAGAAATCAGCTGCTGGACGAGGTTTGGGGTTTCGACTATTTCGGCGATTCCCGAACCGTCGACGTGCACGTCAAACGTCTGCGCGAAAAGCTCGAAGGCGTTTCCGACAAATGGGAACTGAAAACCGTCTGGGGCGTGGGCTATAAGTTCGAGTCTAATTGAGAACCCTCTCAGTCAGCAAGGTCAGCGAAGCTTACCTCACCTGCCAGCTCTCCCGGAGGGAGAGCCAATCCCTAACCCCTAAATCCTAAATCCTAAATCCTAACCCCTATAATACGGAGTATTATCCATGAAATCTACCTTTGCCCGTCAGTTTTCGCTGACTGCCGGTATGATCCTGCTCAGCTTTCTCGTGCTGGGCGTTGGTTTCATCAGCCTTATATACAATTACTTAATGAATGAGCGGAAGAGCGCCCTGGCCTCTTCCGCTTCAGCCGTTGCCGAACTGGCCGCCGTATCCTACGATTCCTACGGCGGTTGGGATCACAACTGGGACATGAGCATTTCCCTGGTTTTTGCTTCCCGGGTATCCGAGTCCGACGCCGTTATCTGCGCTCCCGACGGCACCATCATGCTCTGCTCCTGCAACGAGCTGTTCTGCGACCACATGGGGCAGACCGTGTCCGAAAGATACATGTCTTCCGTGATGGAGCTTCAGCAGCTTTATACTTCCGGCACCCTGGACGGCATTTACGACACTCCGAAATACATTTTCGGAGTGCCCATAACATCCCCCGAAACCGGGCTGACCGTGGGCATTGTTTTCGTGTCTGCCGATGCCAGCGACCTGACGGACATACTATATAAATATACCAGCATCTTCCTTCTGTCAGGCCTGGTGGTTCTGCTGCTGGCGTTTTTGATGACGCTGATCATCACCAAAAGAACTGTCCGGCCTCTCAACGAAATGGCCCAGGCTGCGCGACGGTTCGGTAAAGGCGAACTGGCAGTCCGTGTCCGGAACTACGGCCGTGAGGACGAGATAGGCGAGCTGGCTGCGGCTTTCAACTCCATGGCTCAGAGCCTTGAACACACCGAAACCAACCGCCGTGAATTCGTGGCCAACGTCAGCCACGAGCTGAAAACCCCCATGACCACCATTTCCGGGTATATCGACGGCATACTCGACGGCACCATTCCTCAGGATCAGCAGGCCCATTACCTGCAGATAGTGTCGGACGAAACAAAACGGCTCAGCCGTCTTGTGCGCAAGATGCTGGAACTGAGCCGTATTCAAGGCGGTTCCGCCACAGCCAACCTGGAAAAGTTCGACATTTCCGAGCTTCTCGGCCAGGTACTGCTCAGTTTTGAAGGCAAGATAACCACCAAAAATCTGGGAGTTGACGCTCAGCTGTCCGAGGATCCCATGATGGTAACCGCCGATCACGACGGCATCACTCAGGTGGTGTATAATCTGCTGGACAACGCCATCAAGTTCAGCCCCGAAGGCGGCGAAATATGGCTGCATCTGGAAAAACAGGGCGGCAAAGCCTACGTCACCGTGGGCAACAACGGCACCACCATCCCCGAGCATGAGCTGCCGCTGATATTCGAGCGGTTCCACAAAACCGACCGCAGCCGCAGTACCGACCGTGACGGCGTGGGACTTGGGCTGTACATCGTAAAAACCATCGTCAATTCTCTGGACGAAGAGATAACCGTTACTTCCGAAAACGACCAGACAGAATTCAGATTTACCCTGACACTGGTGAAAGGGAAATAACCCTAATTGCTCACTCCCCCTAACCCCTAAATCCTAACCCCTAAATACGGAGTATTTTTATGCGTGAAATAACCTTTGACCAAATCGCTTCCGCAGTGGAAAAGCTGTGTCTGGAAGCCTGCATACACCTTCCCGAAAGCATGAAAGCGGCCATCACCGCCGCAAAGGAAGCGGAAACATCTCCTCTTGCCCGGGATATTCTGGGTGATATTGAGAAGAATTTCTGCCTTGCCTGTTCGGAAGACCTGCCCATATGCCAGGATACCGGCATGGCCGTGGTGTTCATCAAACTCGGTCAGGAGGTCCACATCACCGGGGGGCTGCTGTCCGATGCAGTGGATGAAGGCGTCCGCCGTGCCTATGTGGGCAACCTGCGCTGCAGCGTTGTGAGCGACCCGCTCCGCCGGGTCAACTCCGGCGACAACACGCCTGCCGTTTTGCATCTCGAGCTTGTTGAAGGCGACCGGATGGAGATAACCGTGGCTCCCAAAGGCTTCGGCAGCGAGAACATGAGCCGCATGAAAATGTTTACTCCTGCGGCATCAAGGCAGGATATCATCGATTTCGTTGCAGAAACCGCCAAAACCGCCGGTTCCAACCCCTGCCCGCCCATGGTTCTGGGCGTAGGTCTTGGCGGAACCGTTGAACAGTGCGCTCTGGCCGCCAAAACCGCCCTGCTCCGGGATGCAGGCAGCGGCCATCCCGATCCCATGTATGCGGAGTTGGAAAAGGATATGCTGGACGCGGTCAATGCCACGGGAATCGGCCCTCAGGGCATAGGCGGCTGCACCACCGCTCTGGCTGTTTTCGTGGAGCCTCGTGCCACTCACATCGCCGGATTGCCCTGCGTGGTCAACGTTTCCTGCCATGCCACACGCCACGCCCACATGATTTTGTAAATATTACATAAAACTCCAAGATTTTTGTTGCAATTGTATGGCAAATATGCTAATATAAAGGCAGCAAACGAAAGGAGTTGAAGTCATGAAATTTACATTCACTGAGAAAAACATTGAAGTCCCTGTGGAAGCAAAGGAATATGCCGAAAAGAAAATCGGTAAACTGGAAAAATATTTCCGCGGCGATTCAGCTGCCTTTGTCACCTTCGGCTTCAAACGCGGCAGGTATACCGTTGAAGTGACCGTCAATGGCGGCGGCACCTTCTTCCGCGTCAGCGAGACTTCGACCAGCGCCCACGCAGCCATCGACTCTGCCGAAGCTGCCATTGAACGCCAGATCCACAAAAACAAGACCCGTCTTGAAAAGCGGCTGCGTTCCGGTTCTCTGGAAACCACCCCCCTGGACCCCGAGATCACCCTGGCTCTGGAACAGGACACCGAGGAAGACGAATTCAACATCGTTCGCCGCAAATCCTTCTCCGTCAAACCCATGACCTCAGAAGAAGCGATCCTGCAGATGAACCTGCTTGACCACTCGTTCTTTGTCTACAAAGACGCCGAAGACGAAGAGACCTTCTGCATCGTCTACAAACGTAAAGACGGCGGCTACGGTCTTATCGAGGCTCTTGAATAAAAAAGTATCCGGGATGAAGCATAAGCTTCATCCCGGTTTTGTTTTGCAAAATAAACTTCTCCTTTTTCGGGAGGAGCCGACAGGTTACGCACTGCACGCTTCATTATCCGTAGGGTCACGGCGTGCCGTGACCAAATATCCAGCCGTGCATTGTGCAATATGCGGACACAGCACGCTGTGTCCCTACAAGGCTCAGAGAACGTTAACGCCTTGCCAAATCACACTCTTTGTTACATATTCCTGAACAGTGACCGTTTGCCTGCTTTACCGGCAATGCTCTTTTTGCTGGCCTGAAACAGCAGCGAAAAGGTCTGGTTTATGATGTCTTTCGTCTCCTGATCCATGTTCTGGACAGCTTTCATTATGGCGCCTGCGTTTTTTGGCTGGCCAAGTTCCGTAAGGGTTTTTGCGTCGGTGACTTCCAGCACGGAGAACATGGCATCCACGAACTTTTCCCGCTGACTGTCGTCCATCTCACGGAACCAGTTTTTCAACGTCTCGTCCACCAGATGGCCGCTTGCGCTGATGTCGTCCAGATGCAGGAACGACGGTCCGTCCAGCTCCCAGCTGAACCCGTTGTGGGACATTATGCCCGTATGGTTTTTGCTTTTGACCACGGTGTAGTCCTCTTCATGCTCCAGCAGCATACCCACCACCGATGACTGGGGCACCAGGGTATGCAGCTTGCCTTTGATGCGCTGATACCCTTCCGTTTGGCGAATATCACTGTTGAAGCCCGGCCCGTCGTTGTTGTATATCCCGATTATCCTCGCCTGAGTTTCGGCAGACGAAAATGCTGAGGCAAAAACCGCCAGATTTCCGCCCTTTGAATGCCCCATGACCCTTATGGGCAACGGGGTGGACATGGCGGCTTTTTTCATATACTCCAGGGCTTCGCCGTGGGAAGGAATAACCTTGCTGTAGCTGAGGGAAAAGCTCTCTTTCCAGCCCACAAGAGTGTCGTCCGTTCCACGGTACACAACGCAGACCGTTCCGTCTTCAAGGGCACAGGTCAGGGCCGAAAACTGCAGTCCCGATTCTTCGTTGATATGGTTGACGTATCCGCTGAGCAACACCCGTCCGTATCTGCGGCTTTCTGCCATCATCCGGGCCATGGTCGTTACATCGTCCGGCACAAGCACACCCAGGGAAACATCCTCACTGCACCTGTCTCCGCAGATTTCCACGGCATCTTTCAGGGTTATGGACTCGTCAAAGGACTCCGGCACTATGCCTGTGAAGTCCAGATAGGAAAAGTCCGAAAATATCAGGTTGTCCACTTCTGTGAACGGTGCGGCAGCAAAACTCAGGTCTCCGCGCCATTTGATGTAATCAAGCATATTGTCCATAATTCGCCTCTGCTATCTCAGCATCTCACGCCGGGCTTTCCAGTCCGGCATATATTTTTCCACCAGTGCGTAAAAGTTTTTGCTGTGATCCATGTGCTGCAGGTGTGCCAGCTCGTGAACCACGATATAGTCTATCGCTTCGGGTGGGTTGAGCATCAGCCTCCAGGAAAAGCATATGCCTTTGCGCCGGTTGCAGCTGCCAAGCCGTTTCTGACCCGAGGTTATTTTTATGCCAGATGGGTACAGTCCCATAAGCTCGCTGTAATACTCTACCCGTTTTGTCAGGTATTGAAGCGCATCCTTTTTGAACTGCGGCAGCTCTTCCTCCGTGGGTTCGGGGTACAGCGCCTTTTTCAGCCGTTTGCGTTCCATGGTTTCGTCTATCCAGTCGCTGTATTTCAGCACAAATCTGTCGATATCCGCTTTGCGCATACGCATGGGCGCCCGGACGAGTATTTTCAGCTCGCCGGTTATTTCCATGGTTATGGTCTTTCGCTTTGAGCGCACCAGTTCATAGGTATACATACGCTGCCTCCGGGTAGGTGATGGATATATTTTAATCCCTTTGGTCAGCAGTTGCAAGGGGGATCTACTATGCGCTGTACCTTACATCTCCAGCATCATGATCTCGTCCCAGGTGTACTGCTCGGCCTGCTGCCATGTCATTGTGGCAGACTGCTGCCATGTCAGGTACTGGAACAGGTATTCCACTGCCAGATGGGCAGGCAGGATATTGTTTATCACGGAAGCCATAAGCTCATGCCCCTCGGGTACGCCCATAACCCCGGGGAACCTCACCATCAGCACTCCGCCGCCTTTTTCCGAAACCACTGCGTTTATCCCGCACTCGGCAATGGCAGCGTTTATTGCCCCAAGGGTAAACCCGTCACCACTGATGTTCAGCAGGGTATTGATAGTCTGCCGCAGGTCATCTGCCGGCAGCGCGAACCCAAACAGCTGCCCATAGGTTTTCAGCGCCTCATCCGATGCAGTGTGCAGGAAGCAGTTGTTTTCAATGTCCACCAGGTCGGTTTTCGCCGCATCCATCTGATCGGCAACCGCCTTTATCTCGCCCAGGCTGTAGGTGCCGCTGTCAAAGCTGTAAACTCCCATCGGCACCAGCAGCCGCAAAAGTCTGTCAGCAGCAGTCATCAGCTACCCATCCTCTCTATGGTCACGGTGCCCAGAACGATCATCTCGTCATCGTCGGCGGAAATATCTTCTGCAGGCAGCGTCACGTCGTAGTTTTCCACCCCTTCGGTGGCCGACAGCAGCTCATATATGTGCCGCTTCATCAGCGTCTCGCCGGGAGTCAGTTCCTCAAACCGGTCTTCCAGCTCAAGTCTGACCCTATTTGCCACCTCGTCATGGTCGTATCCCGCTCCCACAGCCATCTCAATCGTCACCGGCACGGTCACTTCCGTGGGCGCCATAACAAGGACATCCACCGCAATTTCACGCATTTCGTCCATTCTTGCCTGAACCCTGTCCAGAACATCGGCAGGAACTGCGTCCTCTTCGGCAGCAATAACCACCGCCACGGTGCCAATACCGTCATATCTCGGTATGACGCTGACTGCCCTAACACCTTCGTCCTCAAGGGCGATGTTTTTGTAATAAGCCGCATTTGCGCCGTTGGGCAGGCGTTTGTA
>JAZULX010000227.1:0-3574 GCA_045603325.1 Oscillospiraceae bacterium
GAATAAACCTTTGCACCCTCTGCCCAGTTGGGACCGGCTTTGCTGTTCTGGTTGCGGATATCGTTCATCTGACGGCGGAAGTTTACACTTTCCTTTGAATATCTGCGCTTGGATGAATTGACCATATTTTTCATCTGAGGCCAGAAGAAAATGATGTAGTTCAAAAGGGCAAACAGCGGCAGCAGGTTGGAGGGGAAAGTACCGCCGATAATGCCGAATATGGTCAGGACAAGGTATGCTATCGCAAGATACTTCATTTTCAGAGGGATGATGAAAAACAGCAGCACTCTGTTTTCGGGATAAAGGGAGGCGTATGCCATGAACAGGGAAAAGTTGATGTAAAAAGCCGTGGCATGGGCATTCAGCACCAGTGCGGCAACGGAAGTCATCAATACGCCCGTGAAATAGAAAATATTGAACCGCAGGGTACCCCAGTCGCGTTCAAGGATACGGCCGATAATGTAGTAAAAATACAGTTGTATCGCAAGGAACAGCAGGCCATTGGTATCGGGGATAAAAATATAAGTCACCAGTCGCCAGACCTGACCGCTGAGTATGCTTGCCCGGTTGTAGCACATGAACCGGTAAATCGCACCGCTGGGGTCGATAAAAGAAAACAGATAAACGATGGCGATACCGGCCGAAACGAACATCATCAGGTTGGGTATGCCTTTATTGGAATGGCGGTAACAGAACCGGTCAAACCGATTGTAGAGTTTATTCAAGGATTTTCCTCCTAAACGTCGTATGGACTCATTTTAATACCTGTGGTCATTTTTGTCATTAATGATTTGTAAACATTGATCTGACCCTTTAATTATAACATAAATTGTGGTAATATTAAACCACTAAAGATATTATGGAGTGTTCAACATGACAGATAAAGAACTTGTCCGCAGCGGTGTAATGAAAATAAACTGGGTAAAGGACTTTATGCCCACTCTGGAAGGCATCCGCAAACGTTTTGAGCAGGAAAAACCCTTTGAAGGCAAGCGTGTCACAGTTTCCGTTCACATGGAAGCCAAGACCGCCTATCTGTGCCTTGTGCTGAAAAGCGGCGGTGCCGATGTCAGAGCCACCGGATGCAACCCTTTGTCCACTCAGGACGATGTGGTTGCGGGACTGCAGTCCATGGGCATCCCGGTATTCGCAAAACACGGTGCCACCACCGAAGAATACGAAGCCCATCTGGTGGAAGCGCTTTCCCACAAACCTCACCTTATAATCGACGATGGCGGTGACCTTGTGGCTCTGCTTACCGGGGACCATAAAGACCTTGCCGAAAATCTTATCGGCGGCTGTGAAGAGACCACCACCGGTGTCCACCGTCTGCGTTCCAAGGCTGCAGCAGGCACTTTGCCCTGGCCCATGATGAACGTCAACGATGCCAAGTGCAAACACTATTACGACAACAAGTACGGCACAGGCCAGTCCGTGTGGGATGGCATCATGCACACCACCAACCTGCTGGTTGCTGGCAAGACCGTTGTCGTTGCCGGCTACGGTTACTGCGGCCGCGGTGTTGCCATGCGTGCAAAGGGTATGGGTGCCGATGTTGTGGTCACTGAGTGCGATGCAGTCAAGGCTCTGGAAGCCGTTATGGACGGCTACCGCGTTATGACCATGGACGAAGCAGCTCCTATCGGCGATATCTTTGTCACCACAACCGGCTGCCGTGACATCATCACCGGCAAGCACATGGAGAAAATGAAAGACAATGCTTTCCTCAGCAACGCAGGTCACTTCGATGTGGAAATCAACAAAAACGACCTTGCGGCACTCAGTGTTGAAAAGTACCTGCGCCGCGAAAATATCGAGGGATATGTTCTTAAAGACGGACGCACCCTCAATCTCCTTGGCGAAGGCCGTCTTGTTAACCTGGCAGCAGGCAACGGTCATCCTGCAGAAATCATGGACATGAGTTTCTCCGTTCAGGCTCTTGCTATGGAATACCTGTTGAAAAACGGCGAAAACCTTGCTCCCGGTCTGTACTCCGTGCCCGATTCCATAGACGAAGAGGTTTCTGCGGTGAAGCTGGCTGCCATGGGCATCACCATCGACAAGCTGACTCCGGAACAGGAAGAATATCTGAACCAGTAGTATTTGCCATTTTCAAAGCCACCCATGTGTAAAGGGAGGTGGATTGCCGTGAGGCAAGACGGAGGGATTGTTATATGAAAAATCTTTATCAGAAAAGCGAAATCTGGTTTGCCATCCTGTGGATAATTGTATACGTTGTTGGTACAAGCCTGACAGACTCTCTGGGCATGGCCAAACTGCCAACGTTCATTTTCCATGCAGTTTTGTGTTTTGTTGCCGTGCATTGGCTGCGTCAGAACAAATTGCTTGAAAAGTACGGTATTTGCAGACCTCAAGTGCCTGCATCAAAGTTCCTGTATTATATACCGCTGCTTATCCCTCTTACCTGCAACTTCTGGTTTGGCGCAACCATGAATATGCCTGTCGTTGAAACCGTGTTTTATATTTGCAGCATGATTTGCGTGGGTTTCCTTGAAGAACTTATCTTCCGGGGATTCCTGTTCAAGTCCATGGCAAAGGATAATCTGCGAGCTGCCATTATTGTGTCCAGCGTCACCTTTGGCATCGGTCACATAGTAAACCTTATCAACGGCAGCGGAGCAGACCTGATTTCAAACCTATGCCAGGTGTGCTATGCAATAGCTATCGGTTTTATGTTTGTGATGATGTTCCATCGCGGCAAAAGCCTTTGGCCGTGTATCATCGTCCACAGTCTGGTCAATTCCTTCAGCGCCTTTGGGGTTGAAGGCTCTGTAACAGCTGAAGTCATCAGCGCACTTATCATTACTGTTGCGTCTTTGGCCTATGCTGTGTATATTGCAAAATTCGTCCCTGTTCAGCAGAATGAGGACATCTCCTATTGACATAATAAATTATTCTGATATAATCATAATGTTAAACACAATTTGACCTTATCAAGAGTGACGGAGGGAGCGGCCCTGTGAAGTCCGGCAACCTGCCATGCAAGGTGCCAAATCCGACGATGTGCGAAATGCCATCGAAAGATGAGGATGGATGAAAATTCAAGCTCCGTCCTTAGTAGGCGGAGCTTTTCCGTGCGATCTTCTTGATACCAAAGAAAGGAGAACAATACTTTATGAGCAAAAGAATCTTTACTTCTGAATCTGTTACCGAGGGACATCCCGACAAAGTTTGCGACCAGATTTCTGACGCAGTGCTTGACTCTATCCTTGCTGAAGATCCCACTGCCCGAGTAGCCTGCGAAACTGTCTGCACCACCGGTATGGTTTTCGTAATGGGCGAGATTTCCACCAAGTGCTATGTTGACATTCCTGCCATCGCCCGTGAGACCATCCGCACCATCGGTTACGATGATCCTTCCTACGGCTTTGATTATAAGTCCTGCGCCGTTATGAGCGCCATTGACGAACAGAGCGCAGACATCGCTATGGGCGTTGACGAATCTCAGGAAATCAAAGAGGGTGCCACCGATGCAGCCGACCTTATCGGCGCAGGTGACCAGGGTATGATGTTTGGCTTCGCCTGCGACGAAACCGAAGAACTGATGCCTGCA
>JAZULX010000228.1:0-12344 GCA_045603325.1 Oscillospiraceae bacterium
CTCTTTGAAACTCCCTCACCCTTAAAACGACAAAGGGGAACCGATGGTTCCCCTTGGATCCCCTCCTTGCCCAGCCGGACATTGGGAGTGTCGTATATACGTTGTGCAAACAAGCTGCACAATCCGAAATTTAAAGAAAACGAACACCTGCATCTTCTCGCAAATACAAGGATTTGTTATGTATCGCATTGTAGGGGCTGGCGCCCACGACAGCCCACAAAATCGCTTGCGATTTTGATTTGCCAATGTATCATTGGCAAATCATGTACCAAAACACAATTTGTTCCCCACTGTGCCTTGGTTTATCATATTCAAACGTCCTACATGGGACGTCGAGGCGCCATCCCCTACGATGTCATTCCGAACATTGAGAGGTCAGCTTTGCTGACCGACACGTCCCTAAAAACCCAAAGCAAACCAACGAAGTGTTTGCTTTGGGGAGAGGAGATGCAGCACTGCGTTTGAGCTTTTGGATTTATCCGAAAGCGATATTGGCAGTGCTTGCATCGACGATGGGGATCCTCACGTCGCTTCGCTCCTCAGGATGACAGCATAACTGTAGGCGGAGAAATGACAGCGAGTTTTAAGTTATGTAAACCTATCGTTCTATTTCCCAAACCACTGTGCAAATACGTTTCTTCTGCTGCTCGTTGGGCTGAGTAAGATACCCCTGCTTATACAGCATATAAAATGCTGACGCATCCGGAGAATCAAAACTCGTAAGAACAAATGCCCGCTCATTGCTGTCTATGAAATCCGGAATGTACTTTTCCATCTCGCGAATGTATCCACAGAACACTTCATAGGCTGCTTCTTCATCAAAAATCAGGTCAATATGTCTGTCCAGTATCTCTTCCACGACTTCCATCTGATGTCTGGTGAAATAAGGAATCAGAAATGATGCTTTTCCGTTATTTACCTCAATATATCCCTTTTCCGCCAAGGCTGCCATCACTGTTTTGTCATACTCATTTGGTTCTTCACAGTTATCCATCAGGCTTTTGATGCGTTTGAGCTGCCGGAGATCATCGCCGTCAAAACCACGCCAATCTCCAAACATTGCCATGTCCACTTGCCACGACCTGATGCCTTCCGCCTCTCTCCACTTGACACCGCGACAAACACTGTTTTCGTAAAAGTCTTTTACACCCTCTTCCCAGCTGTCGCCCGGGACAATTTCCTCAGTTGCCCATACCCAATGCTCGGAACCGTCTTTCCTGATGGGTTTTCTATGTTCCAAACCGTTCTCTTTTACCATCCGCTCTGCCAGCTGTGAACACTTTTTTCTCATCACTATTGGGAAAATATCCCACAGCAATTCCTCGCTGCTGAGTTGGTTGCCAGCAAAACCAAGGTTCATAATTGCAGGCAAGGAAGCTTTGACCGCTTTGAAAAGAGGCATTGCAATGGTCATTATGTTCAAATAAAGATATTTTGCCGATGCCATAGCAAACCTCTCATCTGCAATAAAGAAATTCGTCTGGTATTTGCTGGCGCCCACAGGAATGAGATAGTCCATGAACAGCAATTTTTCTACCCTGTCTTCAAGATATACCGCCGCTACGCTGAGCTTTGCAGCCATTTCTTCAATGGTCATGGCCTTTCCGTAGCAGATATAGCAAAGATTCTGGGTCAAAGCGTCTGAAACAAGTCCATCCATATCTGCCTTGTTTACAAATCCGCTGTGACCAACCTTGAGCTTAACGGGTTTATATATTTCAGAATATCCTGTCATTGTTATACGCTCCTTTAACTTTTTTCTTGTTTTTTGAAGATGCCATCGCACAGTAGATGATGATAATCCCAATTTTTCAGCAATCTCATCTCCTGTCATGTTGTCATAATAGAACATAACAAGTATTTCCCGGCGTTGTCTCCCAAGATACGCTATTTCCCGACGAAGTCTTTGATGCAGTTCCCTGTCGATTATCTCCTGCTCCGGGTCACTGCTGTCGCGCAGAAGTTCAAACTGCGTGACGTTATTGAGAGCTTCCCAGTGGGGCTTGTTTTTGCGGAGATATTTGGACCATGTGTAGCTGCACACTCGATAAATGTACGCGTCCATGTTATCGATGTTCATGTTCTGCAGTCCAATAGACAGCAAGGCCGTCAATATTTCCTGCGAAAGTTCCTCTGCCTGATATGCGTCTCCTGTCTTTGACCACGCAAAGCCGAATATTTTTTTACTGTACTGTTCTATCAATTTTTCCATGTTTTTCTCCTGATGTATGAGCGCTCGATATAATAGTACCACGAGAAACAGTTTTGTTGGTGGTTACAATTTTGTTTTTGCACATTAACCAAGTGCACAGCCGACATGACTCAGAATCACACTGTTTGTCCGCTTCGGTCACGGCGTGCCGTTTTGCATAACCTATGGGGGCCTCTCGCCTGCTCCGCAGACTCAAGGTGGCAGCCAAATTGGCAGTTGTTGCGCATACACCTCATCCGTCACAGCTGCGCCGTGCCGCCTTTCCCTCAAGGGGAAGGCTTTTTCTTTTGTTGCACATTTGTTTTTGTGTCACACTATTTCTAATTTTGCACGTTTACTGATTGAATTCAATAACGCATTTTGATATACTAGATACATTATTGACATTTGTTCATTAAGTTTATTTTATAAGGACAAATAAACAGGAGGAAAAATCAATGCAGCAAGCTTATCCCAATCTTTTCAGCCCCATCACCATTGGCGGTGTGACTTTCAGAAACAGAATCTTTGTCGCTCCCTCCAACCAGTGTCTCCAGGCTGAAGAACACGGCCCCACCGAAGCTTCCATCCGTTACTATGCCAACAAGGCCCGTGGCGGCGCAGCTCTTGTCAACTGCGGCACCGGTCACGTTGACCCCGAAATCTATCTGAACCGTCCCCAGGAAGCTGGCTGGAACCAGTATCATCTCCACAACCGTTATCAGTGGCGTTACTTCGCCCAGCAGGCCGACGCCGTTCACGCTTTTGGTGCAAAGGCTGCTCTGGAAGCCGGCTACTTCAAGTACGGCGGCTATGAAAAGGCTGACCAGGATAAGGGCCGTGTCCTCTATGGCCCCAGTGATCTCGAAACTCCCGATGGCATCCATGTTAAGCAGATGCCCATCGAAGAGATGGAACGCATCGCCAAGTGCTATGCCGACTACTGCGAAAACGCTCTTACCTGCGGCTTCGACATGATCCTCATCCATGCCGGTCACGGCCTGGGTCTGGCTCAGTTCCTGTCTCCCGAAACCAACCACCGTACCGACGAATTCGGCGGCAGCACCGAAAACCGTACCCGTTTCCTGATGATGATTCTGGACGCTATCCGCGCCAGAGTTGGACGCAAGCTGCTGCTTGACCTGCGTATCTCCGGCGATGAATGTTCCGAAGACGGTCTGCACGTTGAGGAAGTCATAAAGATCATCAAGCTCATTCAGGACAAGATCGATATGTGCCACATCTCCAAGGGCGGCGACCATCTGGTAGACATGCACATTATCCATCCCTCGGGCTTCATTGCCGACACTCCCAACGCTTATCTGGCCAAGGCTGTCAAGGCTGATCCCGATATCCACATTCCCGTACTTACCCTTGGCGGCATGAACGATCCCGCCGAAATGGACCGCATCATCGCCGACGGCGAAGCCGACGTTATCGCCATGGCTCGTTCCCTCATTGCCGACCCCGAATTCCCCAACAAGGCAAAAGCCGGCAAGGCTGACGAGATCATCCCCTGCGTCAAGTGCTTCAACTGCCTGAACAACCACTTCAAGACCCATATGTTCACCTGCTCCGTCAACCCCACCATCGGCCGTGAACATCGCATCGAGTGGCTGCAGAATCCCGTTACCTCCAAGAAGAAAGTCGTCGTTATCGGCGGTGGCCCCGGCGGCATGTACGCTGCTTACAACGCTTACAAGCGCGGTCACGACGTTACCCTTATCGAGAAGAAGGCTTATCTGGGCGGCAACCTGATCTTTGCCGACTATGCCGACTTCAAGCGCGACCTGAGCAAGTTCAAGAACCGTCTGGCTTACCTGTGCCAGGAAAAGTCCGACATCAAGGTCATGCTGAACACCGAAGCCACTCCCGAAATGGTCGAAGCCATGGGCGCTGACGTTGTTATCACCGCTCTGGGTGCCAACCCCATCCTGCTGCCCATCCCCGGCAAGGACCATGCAAAGGTCACCTTCGCTCTGCCTGCATATCAGGAACTGGATTCCATCGGCAAGAACGTCGTTGTTATCGGTGGCGGTCAGGTCGGTCTGGAAACCGCTCTGCATCTGAGCCGCAACGGCCGTGACGTCACCGTTCTGGAAATGGCTGCCGTTACCGCTCCCGACGCTCACTTCACCTATAAGATCGGCCTGAACGATGCTCTGAGCCAGTCCGGTGTCAAGATCCTCACCAAGTCCAAGGTTGCCGGCGTTTCCGACGAAGGCGTTTCCTACACCAACGAAGCCGGTGAGCTGGTCACCATCCCTGCCGACTCCGTCATCATGGCTGCCGGTATGAGAGCCAACGAAGCTGCTGCAGAAAAGTTCCGCGGCACCGCTCCCGAGTTCATGAACATCGGCGACAGCGTCAAGGCTGCCAACATCAAGCTGGCTGTCCGCGGCGCATACGATGCCACCATGACTTTCTAAGTTAAGCAACCACGACCCCAAAAGTCAGGTTAAACAGTGATAAGAAACAATTCTTCCTATCTACTGTCAACCAACAGGATCCGTTGACATATAAAATAAAATCCCGTCTGATTTTAAACAGAAATCGGACGGGATTTCCCCATTTTTGATATTCCAAATCATTTTTTGCTACTGGCAACATTTCCTGCTGATTGGTAAAATAAAATTATCATACCAATGTTAAAAAGAAACTTAATAAGAAAATAATTGAAACAGGAGGAGCATCTTATGGCATATCAAATCGGCCCAAATTGTGTCTGCTGTCACTACTGCAGGATGGAATGTCCCGTCTCTGCCATTACCTACAAAGGCACTCGCTACGCTATCGACCCGGAAAAGTGTATCTCCTGCGGTCTGTGTCAAACCCTATGTCATGTCAGCGCTATCACAAACACAGAGGAAACCGTTTCCGTTCAAGCCCACGATCCAAAAATTATGTCATGTGACGTGGTTGTCGTTGGCTCAGGCGGCTGCGGCGTTACCGCTGCTGCAAAACTTGCCGAAGGCGGCAAAAAGGTCATTCTGGTAGAAGCCGGCAAAAAATTGGGAGGCAACACCTACCTTGCCCACGGCGCAGGCTTTACCGGCTCCAAAGTTCAGGCAGAGCTTGGTGTTCCTGACATGACGGATATGATGCTCCGTCGGACTCTGGCTCGCTCCCTGTGGAAAGTGGATCCCAGAAAGCTGGAGGAAAATGTCCGTGCCAGCGGCGGATTTTTCGACTGGTTCGCCCAGCAGGACGGCGCACTTGAGCCCTTTGTCTACAACGAGACAGGATGGATGAAATACGACTTCCCCTATCGTCGTGATCACAACCTCAAGTGCCGTGACCAGGCCATTGGCCCCGGCTGGATGGGTTCATTCTTCGTGGATAAACTGCTTGAACGCGGTAAACAGTACGACCTCACAATCCTTACAGAGTGCCGTGCAAATGAACTGATCGTGGAGGACAACGCTGTCAAAGGCATCCTCTGTACCGATGGCGGCGGAGAAATCCGCATCGAAAGCAAGGACTGCGTCCTTGCCACCGGCGGTTTCCTGGCAAACCGTGAGCTGATGGAGCAGCACTTCCCCTGGTTCTATGAAGGCGAAGAACCGGTTCACCAGTTCAATGTTTCCACTAACGTGGGCGACGGACATATAATGGTAGAGTCCATCGGCGGCGAAGTGGACTACGAAAGCGTTGAAGTCAATCTTGGCGGTCCTGCCCACCATCCCTACGGCTATTGCGCTTACAGAATCATGCGTCAGCCCGAAGCTGTCTATATCAATATGGACGGTCATCGTTTCATGGATGAGACCGGCGGTCTTAACGACGGCAAATATCTGCTTCGTAAGCAGCCCGGAGCCATCTCCTACTGTGTTCTGGACGAAGCCCTGATGACTTCCCTTGGCCAGCGTCTGGCAGACAATCCCCCGGATGTATTCGACGGATGGATCCTGAAAGACTTCCGTGAGGAAATTGAGGAAGAGATCGCAGGCGGCTATGCTTCCTTCAAAGCAGACACTCTGGAGGAACTTGCTGAGCAGATCGGTATGCCGCCTCAGGCTTTGAGCGATGAAATCGCAAAATATAACAAATTCTGCGAACAGGGCAGAGATGATGACTGCTACAAGGATCCCAAGTACTTGAAGCCCCTGGGTGAAGGTCCCTACTACGCCTTCTACCAGAAGAGCTTCAGTGAAGGTACCCATGGCGGCATTGCCATTGATGCAGACTTCCGTGTACTGCGGCCCGACGGCAGCATTATCAAAGGTCTTTGGGCCGGCGGTGACTGTGCCAGAACGGACATGGAAAAAGGTCAGGGTCCTGTGGGTCTTAACGGTGGTCTTGGCGGCGCCTTCGCCGGCGGCTATAAAATGGCGCCGAACATTCTGGCAGAATAATCCCCTTTGTCCGATTACATTCAGTTAGAGAAAACTGTCATTCCGAACAGAGCTGTGTTCGGAATGACAGTTTTTTGTAAGACCCTTGCCTTTTATTGTCGAATAAACTACAATAGTTACAAATATGAAGAAACGGTGGTATTGAAAATGAAAATAACCGACAGCTTTATTCCTTCATCCTCCGGGCTTGGAGATATTCGTGTTCGCAGTTGGGAGCCTGAAACCGTTCCTGTGGGCATTTTGCAGATAGCTCACGGTGTTGCGGAACATGTTGAACGTTATGGCGATTTCGCAGCTTTTCTGGTGGAAAAAGGCTGGAAAGTTGTTGCAGGCGACCATCTTGGTCACGGCAAATCCGCTCCCGAAACAAAGGGCTGGTTCGGCGAAAAGAACGGTTGGTTCAATGTTGTGAGCGATATGAAGCAGATTTACGACGGCAACTGCGTTGACAATCTCCCCTATTTCATTCTCGGTCACAGTATGGGTTCGTTCCTGCTGAGAACTTTCCTGGCCGTTTATCCCGACGCTTCCCTGTCCGGCGCAATCATTTCCGGTACCGCATGGCAGCCCGGTGGTATACTCAAAGCAGGTATTGCTGTATGCAATATCCAGAAAGCCCTCAAAGGCAGCAACAAGGTTTCAGACCTGATCACCAACATGGCTTTCGGCGCATATAACGACAAAATTGAAAACCCCAAATCCAAGAACGATTGGCTTTCCCGTCGTGAAGACGTTGTTGCGCAGTATGACGAAGATCCCCTTTGCGGTTTCCCCATGACCATCGGACTGGCAAAGGATATGTTTTCCGGTATTTCTTTCAACCAGAAGGTCGAAAACCTGATGAAGATGAATAAGGATGTTCCCGTTTTCTTCATCGCGGGCGATATGGATCCTGTAGGCGATTATGGAAAAGGTGTTGTTACAGCCAAGGAAGCCTTTGAAGCAGCAGGTGTCAAATCGGTTGACATAAAACTTTATTCCGAAGGCCGTCACGAAATGCTCAACGAGATAAATTACCGTGATGTGTACAACGATCTGTACATTTGGCTGGAATCCAAGAAATAATTATGTAAACAAAATACAGCTGTCATCTCTCCGTCGGCACAGCCCAAGTTCGAGATGACAGCTGTTTTCTTATAAATTCTGATATACCTTTTCGGCGCAGCGGATACCATCGGCTGCGGCTGACATGATGCCGCCTGCAAATCCGGCTCCCTCGCCGCAGGGATAAAGGCCGCGAATATTGCTCTGATAATCCTCGTCTCTTACAATTCTGACCGGGGATGAACTTCTGCTTTCCACCGCTGTTAACACAGTGTCACAATCGTCAAAACCCTTGAGTTTTCGGGCCAAAAGCGGTATAGCCTCCGCCAGGGACTCGGACACAAATTCCGGCAGGCATCTGCGTATATCCGTAAAGGTTACGCCGGGGCGGTATGTGGGCGTTACCGAGCTGGCTTTGACAGAGGGAACACCCTTCAAAAAGTCTCCCACCAGCTGAGCCGGAGCGTACCAGTTGCTGCCGCCGAGTTTGAATGCATCTGCTTCCAGTTTGCGTTGGAATGTGATGCCCGCAAGGGGATGGCTGCTGCCAAAATCGTTTGGTGTTATGTTAACAAGCAGGCCGCCGTTGATATTCTCTCCGTCCCGGAGATATTCGCTCATACCGTTGGTCACAAGGCAGCCTTCTTCCGATGCAGAGGCCACAACGTATCCGCCGGGGCAAACGCAGAACGAAAAAACAGACCGTCCGCTGTCCAGATGGCAGGCCAGCTTATAATCCGGCACGGGCAGGTTCGGATGGCCGGCAGCGTCACCGTACTGAGCTTTGGAAATGGTGCTTTGTTTGTGTTCAATACGAACGCCCACAGCAAAGTTCTTTGCAGCCATTTCTGCGCCGTTTTCGTAAAGCAACTCAAAAGTGTCTCTTGCGCTGTGGCCTGTGGCCAGCACCACATGGTCGGCTTCCAAAGTGTATTTGCCGTCTTTCCCGTCCACCACCACACCTGTGATGCGACCGCCTTTGCTTTGTATGCCCGCCAGTCGGCTTTCGTATCTCACATCTGCACCAAGGCTTATAAGCTCAAGGCGGATGTTTTTGACAACCTCTTTAAGCTTATCGGTACCGATATGAGGCTTGGCAAGGTATTTGATGTCTTCCGGGGCACCGTGGGCGATGAATTCATCGATGATAAATCCAAGGCGATGGTCACCCACGCCCGTGGTCAGTTTGCCGTCAGAAAAGGTACCGGCTCCACCTTCGCCGAACTGGACGTTTGAGACCGTGTCCAGTCTGCCTCCGCGCCAGAAGTTTTCCACATCCACGCTGCGCTGTTCAACAGGTCTGCCGCGTTCCAGCACTGTTACTTGAACTCCCGCTCTTTGCAGCATAAGGGCGCAGAACAATCCGGAAGGTCCCGCTCCCACCACCACAGCACTGCCCGAAACCTTGCCGTCGGCAGGAAAAACATAGGGTTCTGAAGTCAGGGCAGTTACGTTTTTGTTTTTGCAGCGTTTGAGAACGCTCTTTTCGTCCTTAACCTGAACGTCAACGGAATACACCAGTTTCACGTTGGGCTTTTTTCTGGCGTCAACGGATTTTTTGACTACTTCCCATTTTTCGATGGCACTTTGCTGAACTTTCAGGGTCTGTGCGGCCATCAAAGGCAGAGAATTCTCATTTTCTGTTATATCCAACTGTAAATTATTGATACGAAGCATGGTCTTTCTCCGTTATTTGTAGTATAATGTCAGAAAAATAATACTATTTGGCAGTCTCTTTGTCAAACGAAAGGAAAATCAATCATGGCAAACGGAAGTTTCCTCGGTCAGAAAACAAAAATTACTGTTATCCGCACTCTCAAGCTGGACGATATAGCCGCCCAGTACGGCCAGATTCGTCCCGGTGACGACAACGGCGATTTCATCCCCGACTGCCCCTACTTCAAGGAAGGTATGGAATTCATCGTTGAAACCGGCGGTACCGGCGACAGCAAGCCTGCGGGTTTCTGCGACTGGGCATGGGCAGATATCTGGAAAGATATCCTGATGACCGCCAACAAAGCCGGTGTTACACCCGATGGCGAGAAGTCCAAGCTGGATCCCCACTTTACCTGCTGCACCGACGGTCTGCGTCCCGTTGTTTTCATGATACAGTCCATGGAAACCGAATAAAATGATTGGAGAGATCATTTTGAAAAAAGGAATTGCTGTTCTGTGCGCCGTTGTTTTGCTTCTTTCCCTGTGTTCCTGCGGCAAGGGCAAAAACATAAACGATGCGCCCATCGAAAACAAGGTTGAAAAATCCTATTCATCCGATGAACTGTTTTCGGCTTCACCCAAAGCTGCTCAGTATCCTCTGACCGAAAACGGTGAAACCCTTACTTTGGGCATGACCGTCATGGCAACGGAAGAAGATGCGCCTTACACAAACCGCGCTTTGGAGCAATCCATGGCTATCACAGGCGTAAACATCGAAATCATTGCTTCATCCGGCTCCAGCGGCATGGACATGATGGGCGTGTCCGGAGACTATCCCGACCTGATATGGCAGCCTGCTTCCTACCTGCTGGAGTACGAAGGCGAGGATGTTTTGATACTCAACGAGCTGATGGCTGAGTATGCGCCGAATTATCTTGCTGCGCTGGCAAATGATGAAGATGCTCAGAAATCTGTGCTGTCTGACACGGGAGCTGCCCTGCAGTTTTACACTTTGAACGAGTCTCCCGAGCTTCGGCTCAGCTTTGGTCCCGTCATTCGCAAGGATATGCTGGACGGTGTGGGAATGAAAATTCCCGAAACCTATGACGAGCTTTATGAAGTTCTGACCGCCATCAAAACTCAGTATTCTCCCGAATTGCCCCTGCGGCTTTACCCCACCGGCGCCACCGGCGCTGACTGGTTAAGCGCGGGTTACGGCGTTTCCGTCGGTTCCTCCGCTCCCGATTTCGGGTTCTATGTTGTCGATGGTGTTGTCAAATACGGCCCCATGGAAGACGGTTTTGAAAGCTATGTGACCATGCTGAACAAATGGTACTCCGAGGGTTTGATCACCGACGCCATCCTTGACGTGCTGGACATCAGCGACAGTTCATATCTGATGGATCAGGCCATTGGTAAAAGCGCAGTTTTCTTTGCCCAGTATGCCGGTATCGAAACCTGCGAAGCCATGAGCGAAATTGACGGATTTGAACTTGCTCCCATACCCGATCCCGTTTTGACAGTCGGCGACACCACTCATCTGGCTGAAAGCCGCGTGGAATTAGTGTATTCCGAAGCTTACGCTGTCAGCGCCGCCTGCGAGCATCCCGAATTGGCTGTGCAGTGGCTGGATTTCTGGTACAGTGATGAAGGCCGCATGCTGATGAACTACGGAATCGAAGGCGAATCCTATGAAATTGATGATGAAGGCAATCCCCGATACCTGAATCCCATAAATGACGCAGGAAGATATTCCAACGTTACGCTGTGGAATATGTCCGGGGTGCTGTCTGCTCAGCGGTTGGGATTGACCTATCGTGAAGGATATGAGGATGTCAACGCAGTATGGACATCGGGCAAGGACACTGCAAATATGCTGCCCACAAATCTGATGATGGAGACATCCATGGCCGAAGACCTGACCATGATGCTCCGTGACCTGAACTCTGCCGCCGATGAGGGCGTGATGAAGTTTATTGTTGGGGACTCTCCCCTTTCCGAGCTGGAGACTTTCCGTCAGAAGCTCAATGACATGGGCGCTCAGCGCTGCATCGAATATTACCAGGTGTTTTACGACAACTATATGAACAGATAGGAGTCTTTTCTATGAACGGATATGTTATTTCCCTTGATCAGGGTACCACCACATCAAGAGCCATCGTTTTCGACAAATCCGGTCAGATTGTTACTCTGGCCCAATATCCTTTTACCCAGCATTTTCCTCAGCCCGGCTGGGTAGAACACGACCCTATGGAGATTCTGGACACCCAGATGCACGCCATGGGTGAGGCTTTTGAAAAAAGCGGTCTTTCTCCCACGGATATCGCCTGTATAGGTATCACCAACCAGCGTGAGACCACCGTATTGTGGGACAAGCTCACCGGCAAACCCGTGTACAACGCTATCGTCTGGCAGTGCCGCCGTACCGCCGATATCTGCAACAAACTGGAAGCAGACGGTCTGGAGGCTTCCATCAAGGAAAAAACTGGTCTGCTGATCGACGCCTACTTCTCCGGAACAAAAATCAAATGGATACTGGACGAAGTTCCCGGTCTGCGTCAGCGTGCGGAAAACGGTGAGATACTTTTCGGCACCATCGACAGCTGGCTTATATGGAACCTTACCGGTGGCAAGGCTCACGTATCCGACTATTCCAACTGTTCGAGAACCATGCTTTTCAACATTGACAAGCTGTGTTGGGACGAAGAACTGTGCCGTGCTCTGGATATTCCCATGTGCATGCTGCCCGAACCTGTGGCTTCCAGCATGATCTACGGTCATGTGGCTCCCAATATCCGTGGTCTTGGTGCGCTTGCAGGCACTCCCATCAGCGGCAGTGCAGGCGACCAGGCTGCTGCATTGTTCGGTCAGGCATGTTTTGAAACAGGTCAGGCGAAAAACACTTACGGTACCGGCTGTTTTACCCTTATGAATCTGGGAGAAAACAGCATCCGCAGCGATAACGGTCTTGTTACTTCTGTGTGCTGGTCTTTGAACGGCAAAACTACATACGCATTGGAAGGCAGCGCATTCAACGCCGGTTCCGCCATCCAGTGGCTTCGTGATGAAGCAGGCGTTGTCACCACCGCTCATCAGTG
>JAZULX010000229.1:0-6073 GCA_045603325.1 Oscillospiraceae bacterium
CCGACCTGATGGACTGCACCGGATATTCCGGCGGCGGCCTTTCCGCCTGCTATGCCGACGAAGTCATCTATGAGCTGACCGACCTTATCGCCGAACACGCTCCCGACTACTGGGCAGCCGTTGAAAACTCCAACGACGCCACCATGCGTTCCCTGAAGGACGACGAGGGCAACATGCTCTGCGTCTACACCATCAACAACGTCTATTTCGTAGAACGTGGTCTTGAGACCCGTAACGACTGGCTTGAGGAACTGGGTCTGCCCATTCCCAAGACCGTCGACCAGCTGTACGAAACCATGTTGGCTTTCAAGGCTGAGTACAACACTCCCAAAACCTTCAACATCGACGCCAACGGCGTTATCGACTATGTTGTAGGCGCATGGGGCATCTCCGGCCTCAACTCCTACCTTGAAGACGGCAAGGTCGTTTCTTCCCTGACCAACCCCGCTCTGAAGGATTACACCACTTTCATTCACAATATGTATGTTGACGGCCTCATCGACCCCGAGTTCTACAACTCCCCCATGGGTCCCAACTCCAACGCCGTCAATGACCTGACCGGTTTCTGGTTCGGCATGGCCGACGCTTTCAGCAGCGACAAGGCCATGGCAAAGGATCCCGACTTTGACGCTATCGGCATCGGCGCCATCACCATGAACGAGGGCGACACCTATCACTTCGGCGATCTGCCCACCATGACCGGCCGCGCCAACCTGTCCATCTCCACCTGCTGCGAAGAACCCGAAAAGTGCATGGAATTCATCAACTGGTTCTTCACCACCGACGGTTACATGGTTGCCAACTACGGCATGGAAGGCGAAAGCTTTACTTATAACGAAGACGGCGAACCCGTCTACACCGACCTTATCGCCAACAACCCCGACGGCTTCAACAAGGTCAACGCCAAGGTTCTTTACGCTTTCTGGAACATCATCCCCTTCTACAATGCACAGGACGCTCTGCTGTATACCTTTGAAGGCCGCGAAGTTGAATCCATCGAAGTATGGACCAACATGGAATACGACCAGAAGCTGCCTTCCCTGAGCTACACCGTAGACGAATCCGCCGAATACAGCAACCTGTCCACCGAGATCTCCACCTATGTCGAACAGGAATTCCTGAAGTTCGTTGTAGGCGACCTTGAAATCAACGACGAAAACTGGAACGCTTTCGTTGACCAGATCAAGGCCATGGGCATCGACAGACAGGTCGAAATGGAACAGGTAGCTTACGATAGATATCTGGCCAGATAAATCCTTCCCGACTGCAAAAAACAGGCTGTCTTTAGGCGCCTCCTCATAAGAAACCACAGCCGTCACAAAAGACCTTTTTGCCCCAAACCGCGTTATTTTCCCTTGAAATAAACCAATTATTCCTGCGAAAAAATATCTTGTTTGGAACAAAAATCTCAATTTGTGCCGCGCATTAAGCGTTTTGGCCTCCTGCTTCCGCAGGAGGCCCAAATCTATGTTTTCTTATTCGGAGCCGCCTTTGACAGCCTGTTTTTTGCGGCTTTACTGTTTGTTCTCTTTTGCCAGCTCAAAGAATGCCTGATAATCGCTTTGGAACATTTTGTTCTTGGCAGAGGTGTAACCCTCCACAAAAGGATACTTGTGAGCTGCAATTTCGGAAAGAATCTGGTTTATCTCTTCCTTGGTGGCGATATTTACGCAATGGTAGCTCTTGTCCTGAGTGTACAGTGCCATGGGCCACTGATATTTGCTGACTACCATGGGGTTGGCCTCGCAATAGCCCCAAACCACGGAAGAAGTGGGAAGGGCGTAGCTTTTGGGACCCTTGAAATACCAGATGTATCTTTTGCCGACGCGTATCTGGTCGTGCAGGGTGGAGGTTTCAAAATCCGCTTCGGCGTTCTTGTCGCCGCCAACAACGGCAAGGGCATTTTTGTGGTAGAATCCCGTGTTCAGCAGCACCAGCAGAGCCACGGCTCCGGCGATGCACAAAAGAGCCAGGGCTGTGAAAACAAGGCACCAGGTCTGAGGCAGCCATCCCACATATCCCAGCTTGATGGTGTAGGGCACAACGTGGGCTTCAGCTTCTTCAGCGGTGTCTGCTCCGGGGATACCGATACCGGTAATGCCGGAGATCATAAAATCTTTCAGGTCATCTTCCAGCTTGACGACGGTGCCTTTAAGCTCGCCCAGAGGGCTGAGTTCGGTCAGGTCGCCGAGGTAATATTCCTGGCTCTGTTCCGAAGCTGCCTCCAGAAGATTGTAATGTTCGGAAGTGGCGGAAATGGAGATATATTTATCGCCCCAGGTAAGGACGTAATACTGCATTTTTGAAGAGCCTGAGCTGCCAAGGCTGGCATAGGCGGCTATGGAGTCGCTGGCGTCAAAACTGACGTACTTGCCCATCAAGTCTTCGGCGGCGGTTTCGCCGGCGGTGGTGGGACCAAGTATCAGGGAAAAGATTCCGAATTTTGTTGCGATAAGCAGCAGCAGTGCCGCAGCAAAAAGGGCAATGATTTTGGGCATCATGCGTTTTTTGCTGACTTTTTTCAAATAGTCGGTCATTGTCATTCCTCCGGTGGTTGCTTGATGAAACTATTTTACAACCAAAAGCCGCCGATGACAAGCAAAACCATCAAAATTCATGTTTTGTATCCATTTTGTGGGACTAAAGTTCGGTTCTTTAAAGAATTGGTTATTATTATTGGAGAAATTCGCCCTGTTTTTATTGAATTTATTTTTATTTAATGGTAAAATCAAAGCAGAAGTATAAGTATAAGATCATTTATTTAGGAGGAATGCACCATGGTTAAGGTCATTATGGGACTGAAAGGTTCCGGCAAAACCAAAAAGCTTATCGATACTATGAACACCGCTATCCGGGACGAAACCGGAAACATGATCTGCATTGAACGCGGCACAAAACTGACATTTGATCTGGACTATCGCGTCCGTCTTATAGAATCCAGCGAATATGATCTCGACAGCTATGAGTTCCTGAAGGGCTTTATCAGCGGCCTTTACGCCGGCAACTACGATATCTCCCACATCTTTATCGACAGCCTTTACAAGATCGTAGGTTCCGATGATTCTGCCGAGGTTGAAGCTTTCCTGCAGTGGGTCGAAGATTTCAGCAAGACCAACGGCGTCAAATTCACCATCACCATCAGCGCCGACGTGGAATCCGCCACCGAGGGCATCAAGAAGTATCTGTAAAACAAAAAGCCTCACTTTTGTGAGGCTTTTTGTTTTAGGGGTTAGGGGCTAGGATTTAGAGATTAGGGAATGGTATCGCCTACGGCGATTATTTGATTTGGTTGGCAAATCATCTATTTGCCAACACCTATCCCTAGCCCCTAAGTCCTAATCCCTAACCCCTAAAGAATACTCCAAGGGCAACGCCCTTGGAGTATTCTTTTTACCACAACATGGCCTTATTTGCCTCAAAGCGCAGTTCGTCTCTGTAATCGGGATGGGCGATGGATATAAGACCGTCTACCCTCTTGCGGACGGACATGCCGCGGAGCTTTGCGATGCCGTATTCCGTTACGATATAGTCCACGATGGTTCTGGGTATGCTCACCACGGCACCAAGATTCAAAAACGGCTGGATACGGGATATGGTACCGTTTTTGGCGGTGGAATTGATGGCAATTATGCTTCTTCCGCCTTTGGAATGGTAGGCTCCGTAGGTGAAGTCGAAAGCGCCGCCGATACCGGAATACTGCCGATAGCCTATGGACTCGGAGCAAACCTGACCGGTAAGATCGATCTGCAGAGCGGTGTTGACGGAAACCATGTTGTTGTTGGCGGCAATGTTGGTGGGGTCGTTGACATAGCTGACGGGCAGCATTTCGATCATGGGATTGTTGTCCATATAGTCGTAAAGACCCTGATCGCCCCAGGCGAAAGACGCCACGGTGGTGCCGCGATGGAAATTCTTGCGGCTGTTGTTGATAACACCGCTGGCCATGAGCTTGCCCATGGCGGAACCAAACATCTCGGTATGTACGCCCAGATTTTTCTTGTCTGCCAGCTCGGCTGCCACAGCGTTGGGCATGCCGCCGATACCCATCTGGATGGTATCGCCGTTGTTTATAAGGGATGCAACATAGCCGCCGATGGCTTTTTGCTCTTCGGTAACGGGAGTGTCGGGCAGGGTGGTGATGTCGCCGTCGGTTTCGATGAAATAGTCAACGTTTTCGATGGGGATACGGACGGTACCATGGGTGTGGGGGATGTTAGGGTTGACTTCGCAGATTATCAGTTCGGCGTGGTCCATCATGGCAAGCTCGATCATCTGGCTCATGGAAACGCAGATATAACCGTATTTGTCCAGTGGAGCAACGGCTGCGATAAACACGTCGGGCTTATAATTGTCCACTATGGTGGTGCTCAGGGAGTGGAGGTTCACAGGCACAAACCCGAAACGGCCGTTATCGTGATGCTTGCGTATATTGCCGCTCATAAAGGAGGTCAGGATCTTTACCTTACCCTCCATGGCAGGGTCGGAAAAGAAGGGGTAATCCTCGGACGGATTGTCGCAAAAAACGGTAAGGTCGTCTATCCGGTCGGCAAGGGTGTGGAGCCGGCGGAGTATGGTGCGGGGTTCGTTGCCATACTGGCCGCAGGTGATGGTGTCGCCGGATTTTATCATTGAAATCGCCTGTTCGGCGGTTATCAGCTTGGATTTGAAAAGCTCTTCATGGGTCATGGCAGAGTGCTCCTGTTCATTTTCATTACAGATAATTCTAACATAAGAAGCACCTTTTTGACAATAGCGACGGGTAAATGAAATGTAAACTTTTACCTGTTGTTCTCAACCTATATTCAATTTGGAATATTCCCGGGTTTTTTAGGCAGAAAGTTTTGGTACAACTCGCCATTGAAAAAGGTACTGAATGCATTTATAATGTAAGATGAGTAATAATGTAAAAATAAAAATTAAAATAAAATTCGGACGCTTTCCGCGTTCGGGAAAGAGGGCAAAATGGCATACACCTACGAAGATTACAAAAAAATCTACGAGTCCAAAAAGGGCAGTGTTCAGGCCGCTCTGGATCTCATCAAGTCCGGCGACGTCATCTGGTGCTCCAACAACTACAACGAGCCCACCACCCTGTTCGAACAGCTCCACACCATCGCTGGCCGTGTAGAAAACGTAATCGTTTACAAGAGCCGTATCGGCAGCTATCCCTTCCTGGTAACTCCCGGCATGGACGGCAAGATCAACTCTGCCAACTACTTCTATGGTCCTTCCTACCGCGAAGCTCACAAGCTGCGCAACGCCATGTTCATCCCCGTTGACCTGCCCAACTACTACCGCAGCGTCAACATGCATCGTCCCTGCAACATCTTCACCGCTCAGGTTTCTCCCATGACCGAAGACGGCAAGCTGTACATCGGCATGAACCAGACCATCGAATACTATGCCGTTAAGGACGCTATTGAGCAGAAAAAGACCATTATCTGCGAAGTCAACCCCAACCTGACCTACATGAACGGTTCCGTTTACATTCCCGTTGAAGCTGTTACCATGCTTTACGAAGTAGACACCCCCGAATACTGCATCGGCGGCATCAAGACCACCGAACTGGAAGACCAGATCGGCAAGACCGTTGCCAGCCTCATCGATGACGGCGATACCATTCAGATGGGCATCGGCGGCATTCCCGATACCGTTGGCCGCTACCTGATTGACAAAAACGATCTGGGTCTGCACACCGAGCAGTTCACCTCCTCCATGGCTGACCTGATCGAAAGAGGCGTTATCACCGGCAAGAATAAGGTGTTCGACAAAGAAATGCACGTTGGCGTTTTCGCAGACGGCACCCATGAGCTGTATCAGTATCTGCACAACAATCCCAAGTGCATCCTGAAGCCCGGCCCCGAAGTTCTCAACCCCGGCAACATCGCAAAGCAGGATCACATGGTTTCCATCAACACCTGTATCGAAATCGACCTGACCGGTCAGATCGCTGCAGAATCCATTGGACCCACCCAGTATTCCGGTTCCGGTGGTGGCTTCTGCTTTACTCTGGGCACCTACTTTGCCGAGCATGGCAAGGGCATCATGGCTTTTACCAGCCGTACCAACAAGG
>JAZULX010000230.1:0-18629 GCA_045603325.1 Oscillospiraceae bacterium
CCCCCCGACAACACCATCCACCCCGCCACCCACGCCGCTGCCGGCGTTGGCGTTGCTGCCGTTGGTTCCGTTTCCGTTACCGCTGCCACCGTTTGCACCGTTGCTGTTGGAACCGTTGCTGTTTGCACCGTTGCTGCCGCCGCTGCTGCTGCCGTTTCCGCTGCCACCGTTGTCGGCAGGTGTTGTTACCGTAACGGACGGAGACTGGCTGGGGCTCTGGCTGGCAGAAGGCTCAGAAGAAGTTGAATTGTTTGCTGTGCCGTTGTTGGCGTTATTTCTGCCTGCACAGGCTGTGAACATGCATACAATCAGCGCAGCAATGATCAAAAGCGCAGTTGTTTTTTTCATTATTGATTCCTCCGGTTAATTTAACTTGTTTGTGCAAAAGTATTATTCGCAAATATTTAAAAAATATAAAACACCTCTTGCTTTTTTTTAAATATATGATAATATGAAAACAGGAATGATTCTTATTTTACAGAATATACCTTTACAAAGTTTTAAGGAGGAAATATTAATGGAACTTAAGGGCAGCAAAACCGAAGCCAACCTGCTGTATGCTTTTGCAGGTGAATCCCAGGCCAGAAACAAATATACATATTTTGCTTCCACCGCCAAGAAGGAAGGTTACGAGCAGATAGCCGCTATCTTCCAGGAAACCGCCGACAACGAAAAGGAACACGCAAAACTGTGGTTCAAGCTTCTGGGCGGTATCGGCGATACCAGAGCCAACCTGGTTGCAGCCGCTGAAGGCGAAAACGAAGAATGGACTCAGATGTACAAAGAGTTTGCCGAAGTGGCCAAAGAAGAAGGCTTTGATCATATCGCTTACCTGTTCGCTGAAGTTGCTAAAATCGAAAAGCACCACGAAGAACGCTACCTGAAGCTGGTTGCCAACCTGGACGAAGAACTGGTCTTTGCCCGTGGCGAAGAACAGATCTGGATCTGCCGTAACTGCGGCCACATCGTCAAGGGCAACGCCGCTCCCAAGATGTGCCCTGTTTGTGCTCATCCCCAGGCTTACTTCGAACTGCATAAAGTCAATTATTAAAATTTCCGGGATCGGTTCTCCGGTCTCCGCTGTTTGAACAGATTGCAAAGGCTGCAAAATACAGTCTTTGCAATCTGTTTTTATTGACCTTTTTCGTCTCCGTATGATACCATATACTAAATTAAGAAATTTCGGAGAGAATACTATGGAAAAAAACATGACTCAGGGGTCACCCTGGAAACATTTGCTGATGTTTTCTCTGCCCATTCTGGGCGGTATGCTGCTGCAGCTGCTGTACACCACGGTGGACGGCATTGTTGTAGGCAACTTTGTAAGTGAAACTGCTCTTGGCGCAATGAACTCTGCCACCAGCTATTCCAACGTGCTGCTGGCCATTGCCACCGGCCTGTCAACCGGCTGCGGTATCGTCATTGCCCAGCTTTTCGGCGCAGGCAACCGCGACGGTGTGCGCCGCTGCATATCCACCATGCTCATCCTGATGATCGGGCTTGGTCTGGTCATAACCATCGTTGGCGAACTGACCGCTGAGCTGATGCTGACCAGGGTTCTGGGCGTTCCCGAGGATATTATCCATTATTCCATGACCTATATGCGCATTTATTTCATAGGCATGGTTTTCCAGTTTGCTTACAATGCCTTTGCAGCCGAACTCCGTGCCCTGGGCGATTCCAAGGCTACCATGCTGTTCCTGCTTATTTCCTCCATTGCCAACATAATTTTTGACCTTGTGTTCGTAATTGTATTCCACTGGGATGTGGCCGGCGTTGCCATCGGCACCGTCCTGTCTCAGGGCATTTCCGCCGTGGTCAGCCTTATATACATCCGCAAAAAGCATCCTCTGCTGGCTCTGAAACTGAAAGAAATGACTTTCGACGGCGAGCAGTGCAAAATGATCCTGAAGCTCGGCATTCCCGTTATGCTCCAGACTATCATCTCTTCCGCAGGTTCCATGGCTATCCAGCGTCTTATCAACAGCTTTGGTTCCTCCACCATGGCCGGCGTTGCTGCTGCAGCCAAGGTTGAATCCTTTGCGGTTATGCCCAGCATAGCCTTTGCCTCCGGTATGTCCACCTATGTTGGCCAGAACATCGGTGCAGGCGACCTCAAGCGTGTCTGGAAAGGATACTGGTCAGGTCTCATCATGGGCTGTTCCCTGTGCTGCGTTCTCAGCCTTATCCTTGTAATTTTTGCTAATCCCCTTACCGCCATGTTCGGATGCTCCGGCGATTCGCTGACATTCGGCGTTCAGTACCTGCGATTCATGGCCTGCGTGCTGCCGATAATGATGATCCTGTTCACCAGCCGCGGTCTGCTCCAGGGCGCAGGCGACGTTACCACCTGCACCATTATCACATTTGCCACCCTGGCAATGCGAATCGTAGTTGCCTACTGGATGGCAGGTTGGCCTTCCGTTGGCAGAAAGACCATCTACATATGCATGGGTATTGACTTTGTTGTGGGTGCACTGATGTATGTGGTTCGCCTTGCTTCCGGAAAGTGGAAGAAAAAAGCACTGGTCAAAGCCGAATCCGCAGAATAATTCACCTTACAGGGCGGCAGTTTGCCGCCCTATGGTATTTTAATATGATAACCATTATTTACAGAAAAAGTATTGACTTTATCGCATTAAAGCGTTATCATACTAATGCGATAAATTTTAAGGAATGAACCATATTATGAACAACAGCTGTTTACTCACCGCGGAGCGGGCAATATTCGACTTCCGCTCTCTTTACCAGCAATACGGATATTCCCGGTTCAAAATGAGCCGGTTTGAGCAATACGACCTTTACGTCCGCAACAAGGATTTTCTGGTTTCCGACAGGATGATAACCTTTACCGATTCCAACGGCACCCTCCTTGCCCTGAAGCCGGACGTTACCATATCCATCATCAAAAACACCACCGGTGCCAGCGGCGGTGTCAGAAAGCTTTATTACAACGAAAACGTTTATCGAGCCGGTAAGGGCGAATCCTCTTTCAAAGAGATCACCCAGACCGGCCTTGAGTGCATCGGCGAGGTGGACCTTTACAACATTTGTGAAGTCATCATGCTGGCGGTCAAGAGCCTTGAGCTGATTAGTGAAAAATATATTCTGGACATCTCCCATGTGGGGCTTGTGTCCGGACTTATGCAGCAGGCCGGTATTGACGAAGCTAAGTTCAGCGACGTGCTCAAATGCGTGCGTGAAAAGAACACCTCCGGGCTGATGGCTCTTTGCGACACCGATGCCCAGCGTGATGCCCTTTTGGTGCTGACCTCGGTTTACGGTCCCATGGAAGACGTCCTGCAGCAGCTTCATGAGCTTGAACTGGACGCTCAGGCAACGGAGGCTCTGAATCAGCTGGACAGCATATATTCCGCCCTGAAAGCCTGCGGTTTGGACAAAAACGTCCGCATTGACTTTTCCGTGGTCAATGACATGAACTATTACAACGGCATCGTATTTCAGGGCTTCATTAAAGGTGTCCCTTCCGGCGTTCTTTCCGGCGGCCAGTACGACCGCCTTATGCGCAACATGGGCAAGGATACCGGCGCCATCGGTTTTGCCGTTTATCTGGACGAGCTGGAAGCTCTCGGCGGAGACAACGACCCTTATGATGTGGACATCGTGCTTCTGTACGACGAAACCGACGATGTTACCGTTCTTCTTGCGGCTGTGGAGCAGCTCACCTCACAAGGCAACCGTGTGCTTCCCCGAACCGCTGTGCCCGAAAAGCTGAGATACCGTCAGCTTATTAATATAAAGGACTGGAGGGGTGAAGATGTCTGATTATCTGAACGTGGCGCTGCCCAAAGGCAGACTGGGCGAAAAGGTTTACGTCATGTTTGAAAAGGCAGGTTTCCCCTGTCCCGAGGTTCTGGAAGACAGCCGCAAGCTCATATTCGAAAACCCCGAAGCCAAAGTGAGATACTTTTGGGCCAAACCCTCCGACGTTCCCATTTACGTCCAGCGCGGTGCCGCAGACATCGGCGTTGCGGGCAAGGATATTCTTCTGGAATCCGAGCCTGACGTTTACGAGCTGCTTGACCTGAACATGGGCAAATGCCGCATGGCAGTGGCAGGAAAAAAGGATTTCCGGGAAAACACCCACAGGACCCTCAGGGTTGCCACCAAGTTCCCGAACATCGCATCAAACTATTACGCTTCTTTGAGCCGTGATATTGACATCATCAAGCTCAACGGTTCCATAGAGATCGCTCCAATCATCAACCTGTCTGACGTTATTGTGGACATCGTGGAAACCGGCACCACCCTGAAAGAAAACGATCTCGAAGTCTTTGAGACTATCATGCAGATAAGCGCACGGCTCATTGCCAACAAATCCAGCTTCAAATTCAAAAACGAACAGATAGAGCGGCTTTGTGCCGGACTTCGCGAAGTCATCCAGTAAACGGAGAACAGCTATGATAAAGATTTACGACAACATCAAAAGCATTCAGCTTCCCACATACGAAAACACTTCCGACAAGGCCGTGGAATCCTCCGTGGCGGAAATCATTGCCGATGTCCGCAAAAACGGTGATGCTGCTTTGAGAAACTATGCAAAAAAGTTCGACAATGCCGACATCACGGAGCTGGAAGTCACAAAAGAAGAGATTCAGCAGGCTTACGACAGCGTTGACCCCGAGTTTATCAAAATTCTTGAAACCGCTGCGGAAAATATCCGGGCATTCCACAAGCATCAGATCCGCTCCGGTTTTGTCTGCGATCCCAGAGACGGCGTGGTACTGGGTCAGAAGATCATCCCCATTGCCAGAGTCGGTCTTTACATCCCCGGCGGCACCGCCGCTTATCCTTCCACTGTGCTGATGAACTGCATCCCTGCCAAGCTGGCAGGCGTGCCGGAAATTATGATGGTCACTCCTCCCACCGGCGGAAGCATCAACCCCGTCATTCTGGCAGCAGCAAAGATCGCAGGAGTGGACAGAGTGTTCCGCTGCGGCGGCGCCCAGGCTGTGGCAGCTCTTGCCTACGGCACCGAAACCATCCCCAAGGCAGACAAAATTGTCGGCCCCGGCAACGCATATGTAGCAGAAGCCAAGCGTCAGGTGTTCGGTCAGGTGGGCATAGACATGATCGCCGGTCCCAGCGAAATACTTATCGTGGCTGACGGCAAGTGCGATCCCTCTCTTGTTGCGGCGGATATGCTGTCTCAGGCAGAGCACGACAAAAACGCTTCCGCAAAACTCATTACAGACAGTGCCGAGCTTGCAAACGCCGTTTCCGGCGAACTGGAAAAGCAGATACCTCAGCTTCCCCGCCGGGATATTGCCAGAGCGTCCATAGACACCAACGGCGGCATTTATGTTGTGGCCAATCTGAAAGATGCCGTTGACCTGGCTAACGACATTGCTCCCGAACATCTGGAGCTGTGCGTAGACAGTCCTTTCGACTGGCTTCCCCTTATCAAAAACGCAGGTTCCGTGTTCCTTGGCCGCAACTGCCCCGAAGCACTGGGCGACTATTTTGCAGGCCCCAACCACACCCTGCCCACCTCCGGCACTGCCAGATTCTACAGCGCACTGTCGGTGGACGATTTCGTCAAAAAGACCCAGTTCATTTACTATTCTCAGGACGCCCTTGCCAAAGAGGCAGGCTCCATTGCACGCTTTGCCGAAGCCGAAGGTCTTGATGCCCACGGTCTCAGCGTCACCAAAAGATTCGGAGAGAAATAATGAGTAAATTTTTAAACAACAGATACAGTTCCTTGGAGGCCTACACCCCGGGCGAACAGCCTCAGGATATGCAGTATGTCAAGCTGAACACCAATGAATCTCCCTATTCTCCCGCTCCCGAAGTGCTGGAAGCTCTGAACAGTTCCGACATCGCCGACCTGCGGCTTTATTCCGACCCTGACTGTGCCCAGCTCAAAACCGCCCTTGCCGAAACCTACGGAGTGGAAAAGGAGAACATTTTTGTTTCCAACGGTTCCGACGACATTCTGAACTTCGCTTTCATGGCTTTCGGCGAAAACGGCGCCGCCTACCCCGATATCAGCTACGGTTTTTATCCTGTTTTTGCTCAGCTTCACAACATCGACTCCACCGTTGTGCCGCTGAAAGAGGATTTTTCCATCGACCCCGCCGACTATTTCGGCCTGAACAGGCTTATTGTTATAGCCAACCCCAACGCTCCCACCGGTATGACTCTGTCCCTCTCTCAGGTGGAATCCATACTTGCTTCCAACCCGGACAGCGTTGTGGTGATTGACGAGGCTTATGTGGATTTCGGCGGTACCAGCTGCGTGCCGCTGATAAAGAAGTACGGCAACCTGCTGGTGGTGATGACATATTCCAAATCCCGCTCCATGGCAGGCGCAAGACTGGGTTTTGCCATTGGCAGCAAGGCTCTTATTGATGACCTTGACCTGCTGAAATACTCCACCAACCCCTACAACGTCAACCGCCTGACCCTGAAACTTGGCAAAGCCACTCTTGACGCAGCGGATTACTATAGGGAAAAATGTGCTGCCATTATCGAAACCCGAGCTTATACCACCCGGGAGCTTGAAAAGCTGGGCTTTGAGGTGCTGCCTTCCACCGCAAACTTCATTTTCGCAAAGAAAGACGGTGTGGACGGCGGATACATTTACGAGCAGCTCAAAAAACGCGGCGTACTTATCCGCCACTTTACAAAGGAGCGGATAAAGGACTATAATCGAATCACCATCGGCACAAAAGAGCAGATGGACGTATTTCTTGAAAAGCTGAAGGAGATCATCTGATGAAACGACTTGGCAATATAACAAGACAGACAGCCGAAACCGATATTTCTCTCACTCTTTGCATAGACGGTTCCGGCACTTCAACCATAAATACCGGCTGCGGTTTTATGGACCACATGCTTACCCTTTTTGCCAAACACGGCGGATTCGACCTCACTGTAAACTGCAAGGGCGACACCGAAGTGGACTATCACCACAGTGTTGAAGACATAGGCATCTGCCTTGGCATGGCCCTTTCCGAAGCCCTTGGGGATATGCGCGGCATCACCCGCTACGGAAGCATGATACTTCCCATGGACGAAGCCCTTATCCTCACCGCTGTGGACATTTCCGGCAGAAGCTATCTCGCCTGCGAGCTGGATATTCCCACAGAAAAAGTCGGCGATTTCGACACCGAGCTGGTTAAGGAATTCCTGCTGGCATTCACCCGGAAGGCCAACATCACCCTGCACGTCCGTCAGCTGGCCGGTGAAAACAGCCATCACATCATCGAAGGCGTGTTCAAATCTCTGGCCAGAAGCCTGAAAACCGCTGTAAGCCGTGACGGCAGCTCAAACATTCCGTCCACCAAGGGGATTTTGTAATATGACAGCAATTATTGATTACGGAGTTGGCAACCTGTTTTCCCTCAGCCGTTCCTTTGAAGCCATCGGCGAGACCTGCGTTGTCACCGGTGACAAGTCCGTTATAGAAAGCGCCGACCGTCTGCTGCTGCCCGGCGTGGGTGCCTTTGGTGACGCCGCAAAAATGCTGGAGGCTTCCGGTTTGTGGGACACTGTGTGTGAGCAGGCAAATTCCGGCAAACCGCTGCTGGGCGTTTGTCTGGGAATGCAGCTGCTTTTCGATGTGAGCTACGAATACGGCGAGCATAAAGGTCTGGGGCTGATACCCGGCCAGGTTCGTCCCATAGCCGAGGTCATTCCCGAGGATCTGAAAATACCCCAGATAGGCTGGAATGCGCTGGACTTTACCGGCAAGGACGCTCCCATTTTCAAATACATCAAAAACGGCGATTTTGTTTACTTTGTCCATTCCTATTACGCTGCAAAGTGCGAAGAAAACACCATTGCCACCACCGAATACGGCGCACCTCTCACCGCAGCAGTTGCCAAGGGCAACGTTTTCGGCTGCCAGTTCCATCCCGAAAAAAGCGGCACTGTGGGGCTGAATATACTCAAAGCGTTTTGTGAGATATAACACGGGGGTCGTCCGGGTCAGCAAAGCTGACCCATGGCGCCGACCTCTACAATACTTTTCCGTCGCATAGCGACACATCAATTATTAATTATTAACTATTAATTATTAATTGACAGAGGAGATATTATGATAATTTTTCCTGCCATTGACCTGTACGGCGGCAAGGCCGTCAGGCTTTACAAGGGCGATTACGCCCAAATGACTGTTTATGACGACAATCCCGCTGCTGTTGCTGCAAAATTCAAGGCAGCAGGTGCCACCCATATGCACATGGTGGATCTGGAAGGCGCAAAAACCGGCGGAACTCCCAATCTGGAAACCATCAAATCCGTGGTCAAATCTGCTGGGCTGTTCGTTGAGCTTGGGGGCGGTATCCGCAGCTTCGACGTAATGGAAACCTACCTTGACGCCGGCGTGAACCGCCTTATCCTGGGCACCGCCGCCGTAACCGACGAGGGGTTTGCCGCCGAAGCTGTAAAGCGTTTCGGCAATGCCGTTGCCGTGGGTGTGGACGTCAAAGACGGTTTTGTTGCCGTTAAAGGCTGGACGGAAAAAAGCAGCTACACCTGTTTTGACTTCTGCCGCAAAATGCGCGACTGCGGCGTGAAAACCATCATCTGTACCGACATTTCCAAAGACGGTGCCATGATGGGCACCAACCGTGAGCTGTACAAAAACCTTTCTGCGGAACTGGATATAGACATCATCGCATCCGGCGGTGTGTCCACTCTGGACGACATTCAGGCACTTACCGACATGGGGCTTTACGGCGCCATTATCGGCAAGGCTTATTATACCGGCGCCATTGATCTGGCAGCCGCCATAGAAATTGGAGCAGGCAAATGATTACTAAACGTATAATCCCCTGTCTGGACGTTAAGGACGGCAGGGTTGTAAAGGGTGTAAACTTTTCGGGACTCAGCGACGTCAATTCGCCCATAGAACTGGCCAAATATTACAGCGACTGCGGAGCGGATGAACTGGTGTTTTACGACATCACCGCCCCTGCAGAAGGTCGTGCCCTTTTTACCGACATTCTGAAAAAAACCGCCGAAACCGTGTTTATCCCCCTGACCGTGGGCGGAGGCATCAACACCGTGGACGATTTCGACCGGGTGCTGAAATGCGGGGCGGACAAGGTTTCTGTCAACTCCGGAGCTATCCGTGACCCGTCACTTATCCCTGCAGCAGCAAAAAAGTACGGCGACCAGTGCGTGGTCATTTCCGCTGACGTCAAGCGGGTGGGCGGCCAGTTCCGGGTATTTGCCAAAGGCGGCCGTGAAGATACCGGCATGGAAGCCATAAGCTGGATAAAACGCTGCGTGGACAGCGGAGCGGGTGAAGTGGTGCTCAACTCCATCGATACCGACGGCGTAAGAGGCGGCTTTGACCTGGAAATGCTGGAAGCCGTGTCCAATGCAGTGTCTGTGCCTGTCATAGCTTCCGGCGGTGCCGGCAGCATTCAGGACTTCATAACCCTTTTCAACACTCTCCCAAGGGTAGACGCAGGTTTGGCTGCATCCATCTTCCATTTCGGTCAGGTGGCTATCCCCGACCTTAAAGCAGAACTGAAGAAAAACGGAATCAACGTCCGTATATGAGGTAACAACCATGTTTGATATCAACACTTTGAAATTTGATGATAAAGGACTTATCCCTGCAATTGTGGTGGATGCCGTAACGAAAGACGTGCTTACTCTGGCATACATGAACAGAGAAAGCCTGCAGATATCCCTTGAGAAGAAGCTCACCTGTTTCTGGAGCCGTTCCCGTCAGGAGCTGTGGCCCAAGGGCGACACCTCCGGCAACTATCAGCACATCGTGTCCATCACCACCGACTGCGACCGTGACGCTCTGGTGGTTCTGGTCAACAAGGACGGTCCCGCCTGCCATCTGGGTACCGATTCCTGCTTCACTCAGCCTGTGCTGGAAGGCCCCGAAGCCTTTTCCATGGACGGTTTGATGGAACTCATCAAGGGCAGAAAGACCAACCCTCAGGAAGGTTCCTACACCACTTACCTTTTTGAAAAAGGTATCGACAAAATCCTGAAAAAGGTCGGCGAGGAATCCACCGAGGTCATTATCGGCGCCAAAGGCAACGACAAGAAGGAAACTGTTTACGAAATTGCCGACCTTGCATATCATGTGATGGTGCTTATGACCGAAATGGGCATCAGCCTGGAGGACATCAAGACCGAACTGGCTTCCCGTCATGTGATAGACAAAAAGGTCAAGCAGGAAAAAATGGTATGATTAAATCCAATTACCACACCCACAGCACATATTGCGACGGGAACGACAGCCTTGAACAGATGGTTTTAGCTGCTATCGACAAGGGATTTGACATCCTTGGTTTTTCCGGCCACAGCTACACTTTTTTTGACGAAGAGTACTGCATGACCAAGGAAAATACCGCCAGATATCAGGCAGATATCGCTTCTCTCAAAGAAAAATATGCCGGAAAGATTCAGCTTCTTTCCGGCATTGAGCAGGATATGTACAGCAGCGAGCCCACGGGCTGTTACGATTACGTTCTGGGTTCTGCCCATTACGTCAAAAACGGCAGCCGCTATCTGGCGGTAGACAACTCCCGGCAGCAGTTCATGGGGCAGATAAACGAGCTGTACGGCGGTGACTGCTATGCTTTCTGCGAGGATTATTTTGCTCAGATAAGCTCTCTTTACGAGCGCACAGGCTGCCATATCATCGGCCATTTTGACCTTGTCACCAAGTTCAACGAAGGCAGCGCCCTGTTTGACGAATCCCATCCCCGTTACCGCGAAGCTGCGGAAACCGCAGCAAAAAAGCTCATCTCAGCCGGTGTTCCCTTTGAGATAAACACCGGTGCCATGGCAAAAAAGCTGCGTACATCACCTTATCCCGCACCCTGGCTCTGCGATTTCATTACCGAAAACGGTGGGCGGTTCATTCTTTCGTCCGACTGCCACAGCCGGATGCTTCTGGATTTCGGTTTTGAAGCTGTGAGCGCCATCGCAAACGACCGGGGCTGGCCAATAATTAACAAACTGTCCATTTGATAACAGCCAACAGTCGTGGTATACTCAGGATATAATGAGTTACCACGCTGTTTTTGCATTGAATCGGAGGAGCATATATGGAGCGCAAAAACCACAGCAACGCCGTCAGGCTTTTGTCACGCATATTTGACCGCAGAGTCAGCACAGAAACCATCATCCCCTATTACCCTCAGAAAACTGCCTGCAACGAAGGTCACGTTATATCCCAGCCCTTTCCGCGCACATCTCCGGAAGCTCAGGGCATAAGTTCGGCCTATCTGAGTCAGTTCCTTTCCGAACTGGAAGCCGAATCCGGCATTGATATGCACAACATTATGATCCTGCGAAACGGCTGTGTCATATCCGAAGGCTGGTTTGGCGCAAGACGCAGCGACCTTTGGCATATCAGCTATTCGTTGACCAAAAGCGTCACTGCTTTGGCCATCGGTATGCTCATCGATGAAAAAAAGCTCAGCCTCGACGACCGGTTGATAGATATTCTGAATATGCGCAGCGGCATCCTCAGGCTGATGAAAGCCTCCTTCACCGTCCGCCATCTGATGACCATGTCCACAGGTATCGCCTTCAACGAAACCGGTTCCGTAACCGATGAGGATTGGCAGGCTGCATATCTGGAATCCGTATCCCTTTTTGAAACCGGCAGCAAATTTGCCTACAACAGCATGAACACCTATATGCTGGCATGCATCGTCAAGGAAATATCCGGTCTGGACGTGGATGATTACCTCATGTCCCGGCTGTGGGAACCTCTGGGCATCACTCAGCATCACTGGGAAAAGTCTCCCACCGGCATAAGCAAGGGTGGATGGGGTCTGTATCTGTATCCCGAAGATGCGGCAAAGATTGGTCAGCTGGTACTCAACGGCGGTATGTGGAACGGCAAAAGGCTGATTTCCAAGGAATTTCTGGACGAGGCCACCACTTTCAGGATAAGCACGCCCGAAAGCTGCGGCGATTTCAACTACGGTTACCAGATTTGGGTTGGCCGGAACCAGAACAGCTTTTTGTTCAACGGCATGTTCGGCCAGAACGTTATCGGCTTCAAGGACACCGGTATCATCATCGTCTCCAATGCAGGCAACGACGAGCTGTTCCAGCAAAGCCCGTTTTTCGCCATCCTCAGGAAGTATTTCGGCCCTGAATATATGCCCGCCGATCCCCTTGCCGAAAATCCTGCCGAGCTTAAAAAGCTCCGGGAGCTTGAATCCTCACTTTATCTCAGCCGAAAGAAAGCAGAATTCTCCTTTACCCAAAAGCTGAAGCTGAAAAAGCAGATTTCCGCCCTCAACGGCAAACGCTGGCGGTTTGAAAAAGAGTCTGCCGCCTCCATCGGTCTGCTGCCGCTTTATTCTCAGGCTCTGCAGAACAACTATACAAAGGGGCTGTTCTCCATCGGCTTTACTTCGGGCAAATACAGCCTGACCGTGGAGTTTGCGGAAGCTGACGAAACCCACAAAATCGCCGTGGGCTTTACTCAGCCGGAATACAGCACCATCGTCTGCCACAACGAGCCATACATTGTCAGCTGTTTTGGCAGGTTCGCCACTGACGAAGACAACAGATCTGTGCTGATACTGGATGTGGCTTTCTGCGAAACCGCCTCCGACAGAACCATCAAAATATTCTTCCGTCCGGACAACCGCATAGACGTGAGCTTTACCGAGCGTCCCGGCAAGGAATACCTGTATTCAGGCATTGAAACCTTCCTTGAAACTGCTGCAAAAATGCGCATAATTGAGCAGCTCACCACAAAAACCGATCCCGGATACCTGCATTATAAAGTTCAGCAAGCTCTGGAACCTACCGTGACGGGAACGCCGGCAGGCTGATATTCCCCAGAAAGTTGACACCCCGGCACCTGCATGCTACAATCACAGAATCTTCACATCTCCGAAAGGAATCTTTCACCATGTCTGTTTTGCTTACCGGCGGCTGCGGCTATATCGGCTCCCATACCGCCGTTGAACTGATAAACTCCGGATACGATGTTGTCCTGGCCGACGACCTGCGCAACAGCTCCGAACTCGTTGTTGGTCGTATTGAACAGATAACCGGAGTCCTGCCAAAACTGTATAAGGCAGACGTTACCGACAGATCTGCCATGGACGCAATATTTGACGAAAACGACATTACCGCCGTTATCCATTTTGCAGCCTTGAAATCCGTGCCTGCTTCCGTGGAACACCCTCTGGAATACTACCGCAACAATATCAGCGGCGCCATAACCGTTATGGAAGCCATGGCTGCCCACGGCTGCCGAACCCTGGTGTTCAGCTCATCTGCCACCGTATACGGCGACTGCCTGCCTGCTCCTTTTGTGGAAACCATGCCTCCGGCTCAGCCCACCAACCCCTATGGCAGAACCAAGCAGATGATGGAGCAGGTCATAACCGATGCTGCGGCAGCAGGACTGGTGGACGCCGTGATCCTGCGCTACTTCAACCCCATTGGCGCACACGAAAGCGGTCTTATCGGCGAAGATCCCACAGGCGTTCCGGGCAATCTGATGCCATACATCACCCAGGTGGCTATCGGCAGACGTCCTCACCTGAACGTCTACGGCACCGATTACGACACCCGGGACGGTACGGGTCTGCGGGACTATCTCCATGTTATGGATCTTGCCAGAGGTCATGTCATGGCAATGGAGCAGATAAAGCCCGGCTGCGACACCATCAACCTCGGCACCGGCAAAGGCACCACCGTTTTTGAAATGATATCCGCTTTTGAAAACGCCACCGGCATAAAGATCCCCTACGAGATCGCTCCCAGAAGGGCCGGTGATATAGATGCCAGCTTTGCCGATCCCTCAAAGGCGGAGCGGGTTCTTGGATGGAAAACCCAGCGCACCATAGAGGACATGTGTCGCGACACCTGGAACTGGCAAAAAAACAACCCCAACGGATATGTTTAAATATTCCCGTCATCCCGAACATTCGGTCAGCGATTCCGCCGGATGTTCGGGATGACATTTTTATATGTCGTTTGTTGTTGGTTTTAGGTACTAGAAATACGACCCGTATATATGATATAATGTTTTAATACTATAAGATTTCGGAGGTGAAGTCTTGATAAAGGAAAACCAGCGGGTATTGAACATGCTCAACATCCTCACGGATGCGCTTATTGTTTACATTGCCGTCATTCCCGCCTATGCTCTCCGTTTCAAGATACTAACCGGCGACCCAAGCCACATGGTTCTGTCCTACTATCTGACAGCCGCAATATTGCTGACCCCAATATTTCTGCTGGTCTATGCCCTGTTGGGTCTTTATGAATCCTTCCGCTCCACCAGATTTTACAGAGAACTGGAAAAACTGATGGCCGCCAACGCCATAGTCATGCTGCTGTATATGGTCTGGCTGTTCGTGTTCAAGGATGTTCATATTTCCCGCTGGGTACTTGTATTTTACTACGTTTCTTCCACACTTCTGGTGGGCCTCAAACGCCTGCTGCTGAGAAGGATACTCCGTTCCTACCGCAGTCAGGGCTACAACCTCAAGCACGTTCTGCTGGTGGGTTCCGGCAACGCTGCGGAAAAATACCGCGCCGCGGTAGACAGCGACAGTTCCTTGGGTTTTTCCATCGTGGGATGCGTAACCGACGATACTCCTCCTGCCGGGCTGAAAAGGCTCTGCGGATTTGACGACCTTGAAACCCTGCTGGACAACAGCAATTTCGACGAAGTTATCGCTGCGCTGGACGCTTCCCAGCTGGACAAGATTAAAGGCATCATATCAGCTTGCGAAAAAAGCGGCACAAAGCTTTCTCTTATCCCTTTCTACTTCGAGTATATGCCTGCCCACCCCTATATCGACGAAGTGGGCGGCATCCAGCTCATCAACCTGCGCCGCATACCGCTGGACAATCTGGCTAACGCTTTCCTCAAGCGCGCCATGGACATCTTTGGTTCCATATTTGCCATTGTTCTGCTGTCTCCGCTCATGCTCATTGCCGCGATTGGTGTTCGGCTGTCGTCTCCCGGCCCTGTTATATTCAAGCAGGTCAGGGTTGGGCGGAACAAGAAGAATTTCACCATGTTCAAGTTCCGTTCCATGAAAGTAAACGTCTCCGAAAACTCCGGCTGGACCACCGACACCGACCCCCGCAAGACTAAATTCGGCTCCTTTATCCGCAAGTTCTCTATCGACGAGCTGCCCCAGTTTTTCAACGTGCTTAAAGGCGACATGAGCCTTGTGGGGCCTCGTCCCGAACTGCCCCATTTCGTTGAGCAGTTCAAGGAAAGCGTTCCGCTGTACATGGTCAAGCACCAGGTCCGTCCGGGAATCACCGGCTGGGCTCAGGTCTGCGGCTACCGTGGCGACACTTCCATCCCCGAACGCATCAAGCACGATATTTACTACATAGAAAACTGGTCCTTACTGCTGGACATCAAAATACTTATTCTCACAGTGTTCAAAGCTTTCGTTAACTCAGAAAAGATAAAATAAAGGAGGTCAGACCATGACGGGCGCAAAAAAACGATGGGCAGAACCTGCATTGTTGGTTTTGTGCGCTCTGCTGCTGACTCTTTTGAATCTCTTGTTTTTCGGCAACCATTACAAAATACCCACCCTTGTAGTGTGCATCGGCACGGTGGTGTTCTGTATCCTTCGCCGGAAGCATCTGCGCTTTTCTCCCTCTGCCTCAGCGCTGGCAGTTTACCTGCTGATATGCGCCCTGTCAGGCATAGGCGCTGTCAGCGGAAAGTTCTTCATCAAAGAATTTGCAAAACTGCTGATGGCTTTCTCGGTGTTTCTTGTGATTTTTCTCAGCGGCTGCAAAAAGCATGCCGCTGTGCGCACCGCATTTATACTTGCTGTAATGGCAGCGGCTTATTCGCTTATAAGCGTTGAGCTTGGCAGCACAGCCGCTTTTCGCCCCATATTCGACGCACTGACAGGGCTGACTGCCACCGATGTAGGCTTTGAACCCGGCACACGCCTTATAGGCGTTTTCGGAAACGCCAACGTGCTGTCGTCCGTTCTGGCCATCGGAAGTCTGCTTTCTGTCCACCTCATGGTTTCCGACGATGAACGATACCATATCCCCTGCAGCATCACTTTGTCTTTCTGCGTTTTCGGTTTTGTGCTGGCTTTCAGCCTTGGCGGTACGGTGTTCTTTGCCCTGTCGTGTCTGCTGTATCTCATCCTCAGCGGCGAAAAACGCAGCAGCGTTTTCCTTGTGATGCTGGAGCATTTCCCGGTGGCTGCATTGTTTGCCTTTGGTGCGTTCTCCTTTTTTGGCAAACCGGGCGCACTTGCCCTCATGCCGCCGGTGCTTATGCTTGCCGGTGCAGCGATTTCTCTGTACATTTTCCTGCTGCTTCACAACAGGCTCATGCCCCGATTCCAAAAGGGCAAAACCACTGCTGCAGCCATCTCTGCCGCAGTGCTTGCCATAGTGGTTTACATTTGCGCAGCCGTGACGTTTGCCGGAAGTTACCACTATGATGCCGAGGGTTCCTTCAGCCGCAGCGTGTATCTGCCCGGCGGTTGGCACAGCCTGACCATCGAGTCCGACGGTATCGTCGGCATGAACATCTTCAGCCAGACAAATGCCGAAATCATAACCCGTACCGAATCCAAAATATCCAGCCATTGGCTGAAAAACGGCGAAACCGTTTACTTTTACGTCCCCGACGATTCTCAGGTTCAGCGGATTGCCCTGTGGGCAAAGGAAGGCAGGAATCTGGATTCCGTAACCATAGATGAGGATATCCGCCTCAAGCTGGATTATCTCCTGCTGCCGGATTTTATTGCCAACAGGATCCAGGGTGTGCTGAAAAGCCAGAACGCCGTTCAAAGGGCAGTATTCTTTGCAGACGGCTTGAAACTGTTTAAGGAATCCCCCATCCTTGGCAGCGGACTTGGCAGCTTTGAAAGCGCTGCCTGCTCAGTGCAGTCATATTATTACGAAACACGATACGTCCACAACCACTATATCCAAACTCTGGCAGACTGCGGTTTGCTTGGTCTTGCGGCTTATCTCTGCGCACTGATTCTGCTGGTTGTCTCCCTCATAAGACGCCGCAGCAGTTCTTTTGCCGTGCTTGGTGCCTGCCTCTTTATGATAGCGGGCCACAGCTTTATGGAAGTCACCATGAGTTTGTCGGTATATCTGCCCTTTGCTTTCGGCATCTTTGCCATGATATCGGCGGACGACACTTCTGATTCTCCAAAAGTACCTGCTGCCGTGGTTCACTGGTGCTGCACCGGCATCTATGCCGTGTTCGCTGTTCTGACTGCCCTTAATATTTACGCAGATTCCCTGGTGGACAGAGCGGGCAGCGATTACGCGCCTTTCATGAACGCTCTTGCCGATGCCGCCGCCATAGATCCTTTTGAATACAACGACTACAAAGTCTCCTATGTATACAACAGCCTTTTTTACTCTTCACCTGAATCCGACTCAAAAGCCGAGCAGTATGCTGCGGAGCTTTCCACCGTCCGTTCCAACTCCACCACCGGTGTTCTGCTGCAATATTATCTCGAAAAGCAACAATACGACACCGCTTTCCGCTGCGCCATGTCCGGTATGCTCAACAACAGGTCAGACGGCGCAGCATGGAACAAGTGTTTCGGCATGATTTCATTCTACCTTACCCCCAGTGAGCTGACATTCGATCAGGCTCAAAAGGTGATGGAGCTTTATGCCGCGCTGGAAGACGCCAACAGCGTCCTTATGACGCCCGTGACGCTCTATAAGGACAATATTTCATATATCCAGGCCGTTTCGGCACTGGTCAGCTGACAGCATTTTCTCAAGGAGGAACTTCTATGGATATAACCAATATGCAAAGTCTTGTTCGCTCCCGTGATCGGGTCAACTCATGGATGGACAAAAACAATGCAGGTTTTGCCCTGCTTCGTCACGGCAAGACAGAAATACTGTCTTCACCCTTTGACCCTATCCCCCACATCATCCCCGGAGACAGATTTACACGGCTTGAAAGAGGTCTGATGCAGCGTGTCAATGCCATCAATCTGCTGCTGAACGACCTTTACGGCAAACGGATGATAATCAAAGACGGCATTATTCCCGAGGATTTTGTGTATTCTTCTTCGGATTTCCATATTCCCTGCGTGGGCTACACTCCCATAAAGAGCCTGTATAACCACATTACCGCCGTGGATCTTGCCTGTGCGGCAGACGGCAAGTGGTACGTTATGGAGGATCATCTGGCTCTGCCTTCCGGCGCGGCATATCCGCTTTTTGCCAGAAAACTCTCCCGTTCCGTAAGCCCCGAAATGTATCCGGAGGAAAACCTGTGCGACAACAACGGCTACAACATCCTTCTCAACCAGCTGTATCGCGACATAACCAATGGCATGGACAATAAGGACGGCATCACCGTCATCCTCTCCCCCGGCGAAGGCAGCTTCTCCCATTTTGAGCTGAACTATCTTGCCGAGCTTACAGGTGCTGTCTGCGCCACCGCCAGCGAGCTTACCGTTATGGACGATTCCGTGTACTACCGTCCCGCAGAAGGCGGCGGTTTCCAGAAGGTCGCCGTTATCCACCGCCATATTTCCGACAACAATATCGACCCGCTGGCTTTCAGCGTCACGTCCAAAACCGGCGTTGCTCACCTGATGGAATCCTACCGCAAGGGCAAGGTTGCCATCATCAACGCTCCCGGCTGCGCCGTG
>JAZULX010000231.1:0-5609 GCA_045603325.1 Oscillospiraceae bacterium
GAAGCACCCTCTGCAGCAGAAAGCAAAGCTGTCTGAACTGCAAGTTCGGAACTGCCGCAGGCAAGGACATAGGCACTTTCCTCGGTGATGAACCTGTTTGCCGCCGCCTCAGGTGTGGTTTCGCTGTCGTATACGGAACAAACCACGCTGGACGCACCGTTTTTCAAAAGCAACCCGCAAAGGGCAGTGATGTCCTCAGCGGCACCAAAGGTGGCAGAAGCGGCAAAAGCCGATGCCACGGTGTACAGCCCGGGAGTCACCGCGTCACACAGGCACAGCAGACCTGCGGTACGGCCTTTGCCGGAGCTGTATCGGACTTCCGACGCCTCCAGGTCCGAATAAACGCCGGGTCTTTGAGTAAGTGAACTAGGCACTGTATGTAACTCCTCTCAAATCGAAATCCACGAACTGACCGCTTTCGTCAGCCACGGCATAAATAAAGGTATCTGCCGCCAGGGTGCATGGCAGGCGATACATGGACGCCGTGGTGTCGAAATACATCTGTCCGCAGGTAATTTTTGTGATTTTCAGGCCGGAAGCCATTCTTGTCTTGAAGCATTCCAGTACCTGATCGAAAAGGCTCCTGCACAGGGCTGCGCCGGAACCTTCACCACCGGGAGCGAAGATGTCCAGAGAGAAAACAGCCTTGACGGTCATGCCGTAAAGCTCGTTTTCCTCCCCGGCGGTGGTGCCGAGATACTCCGCACCGGAAACGGCTTCCGCAGAGCTTATGCCCACAGCCATAACAGGCTCGCTTTTTCTGCGGAGCGAGGTTCCCGGGAACTCCGTAACGGTCTGGCATATCCCGGCCAGCATCAGTCTGAGCTGGTTCAATACTGTTTCCATAGAATTATCCTTTCTTAATTAACAATTAATAGTTAATAATTAATAATTGAGGAGTATTCAAATCGGTGACTTGAATACATCTTCAAATCAAGCAGCAAACTTGTACCGTGGTTCGCAGTGGTCGGTATAGATAATCATGCCTGTTTCAGGGCATGGAATCTCGCAATATACGGATATTAATTATTATTTCTTAATTATTAATCTCTCTAAGCACTGCCCAGCAGCACACGGGGTCGCTGCCGCTGTACACAATTTCACTGCTGACAGCTTCAAACTCTCTGTCCCGGCAAATTATGGTGTCAAACCGTGAAAGCTCATGCTCCGCCGGACCCAGGTACAGATACCGCATACCGGAAACGATGCCCGCTTCGGTGACAATGTCCCTGTAATACCGCTTGTCGAGACTGGTGACCGGCTGCAAAAATGCGCAGACCTCGGCCCTTTCTTCCGGAGAAGCCAGCAGCACCGTCTGGCCGAATCTTTTGACAATGCGCTCAAATACGGTTTTCAACCTCTCACCCCCACGAAAGCAAAGCCGTCTCCCGTATAGGGTGCCATGAGCTGACGGGCCATATCATGCCATCTGCTGCCGCTGCCCATCTGCATGGTGACGGAAAAATCTCCGGCAGAAAAGGCAGACACATCGCCTGTGGAAGCCGCCTGCTGATACATGCCCATGGCCAGAAACGCCGCCGCCATAACAAAGGCGTCGTGGCAGGCCTCCTCGTCGATACCTGCACGAAGCTGGAGCCGAAGCTGTTCTTCGGCACTGCGGCACAAAAGCCGCATAAGCTGTTCGTCACCGGTTTCGCCCAAAGTGACCAAAGTGGTGTAAATATCTTCGTGTAAAGACATGGTTCCTCCTGTATTAGCGTTTAGGATCCAGGATCTAGGGTTTAGGGAAAGTATCGGCAAATCGATGATTTGCCGATGAAATTCAATTCGTGCCAAAGGCACACATTTCCCTAGCCCCTAAATCCTAATCCCTAGCCCCTGACATTTAGCCCCGCGGGCTAAATGTTCATCACCTTTGCTGCGTCGTTGTAGATCTTTGCAAAGCCGGTGATGGAGGTAATGGCGGCACGTTCCAGCTGACGGTCGATGAGCTTGTCGTACTCAACGGTCAGGTCGCCTGCCTGAACCATCTCCAGAGCGTAGTTTTTGTCAAGACCGATGATCTTGCCCGCATCCACGGCAGAGGTTCTGATAAGATTTGCGCCCAGAGGAGTGGTGAGCTTGCCGGTACCCTGGAAGTTCAGGCCGGTAAGAGGATTCTGCAGTTCCTCCAGCTTGAGCATTTTCAGCACCACGTCGGAAGGTGCCAGCAGGGTGTTCATCTCATAGGGATCCAGCTGAGCCCAGAACTCGCACAGCTGGTCGTAGGTCAGGGTACCTGCGGTACCGCTGATGGGGCCGGTGCCAACGCTGAGAGACTGAGCTGCGTTGTTGTTGCCGTCACCGTTGACGATCACGTCAACAGCGTCCTGAAGATGCTGACGCATTATGTAGTTGCCGATCTGGCGCAGGGTGACGGAAAACAGATCCAGCTTCTGGAACTTGATAGCCTCATAGGAAGCCACCAGCATACGGCCGCGCTTGTGAAGTCTGACCAGATTGTTCTGGGTGCGGACAACGGTCTGGGGCAGTTCGGCACCTTCGCCCACCTTCATCAGGGACTTTTCGTCCTCGGTGGGAACAGAGGTGATGGATCGGTAGTCCATGCTGTCGATTTTGGTCACGGAAGCAGCAATATCCTTGAGGATGTCCTGCTCTTCCATGCCCTGACGGACGGTGCGGGAAACGTATTCGGGGAACAGTACGCTGGAATCGGTGGTGGCGAAGAACTTGGCCACCCCGTCGGAGCCTTCGCCTTTGGCCTTGATGCCAAAACGCTTCAGCTGACGCTGAAACGCATCAAGACCTTCCATATCGGTGCCTTTGTAGGCTTCGGAAGGGTCAAGGCTTTCCAGTACCTGAGTAAAGGTAGTGCCGGTCTGACCGTACATGCCTTTTTCGAGTCTTATGTTGTCAAATGCCATTTGTAATTTCCTCCTAGATTCTAATAACCTCGTAGAGTGGACTGCTAAACGTTAAATGAACATGCCCACTGTGCCTGCGGTTGTATCAACCTCAACCACAAGGCAGCTTCTGCCGCCCTCTTCCAGGGCAACACCGCCGCTGCCGTCACCGGCCATATCGCACCAGCCGGGTGCGGGTGCGGTACCGGAATAGGGAACAGTAACGTAACCCTTGAGCTGGACATCTGCCCAGTCACCGTCGGTGTAGAGAACAACACCGGCAAAAATATCGCCGTCGGAACAGGCGGCAACAGTACCGCCGTCACTTACCTTGCAGACCTGACCCTTGACGGAACCTGCGTCCATAAAGGTAACGACCTGCTGACCAATGCCGTTAAAACATACTTTCATTTTTCTTCCTCCTGATTATTGAACTGTAAACTAAACCCTGTATTCCGAGTTTTCCGCGCTGCTGCCTGCAGCAGTTTTGCCTGTAAGCTGGGCAGATGTGGGATACATCCCTTTGATTTTCTCGCCGTAAGCCTTCTTCATGCCAAGCAGTTCGCTTTCGTCCAGCTTGTCCACCATGGACTTCAGTGTCTGAGAAGCAATGCCGCAGTCGGAAAGTCCGCCCAGTCTGACCACCTCAGCTCTGAGGCTCTGCAGATAACTGCTGCCCAGCTGAGCCTGTTTTTCCAGCTCGTCCAGCTGGCAAAGCAGCTCCTTGTCACCGGACGATTCCAGAAACTTTCGAATATCCATCCTTTCACCTCCGTATTTTTTCACCACACCGGCCGCTCTCTGGGCAGGCACAGCCACAAAGGACCATTCGTAGGCATCGGAAGGCTCGGTCAGCACCACATGGCACAGCTTGCCCTCATATTCGCCGCCTTTCCGATGGATGCAGCTGTCGTAAGGCTCTCCGCAGACGGAGCAGATTCTTGCTCCCACGGCGCAGCTGACGCTGACTTCCCGGCGAATACCCGCCTCGATGGATCGGATAAGCGCGTCGTTTTCCTCACCTCTGAGCATGTAAGCTCTGGCAAACAACCCCTCATAGGGCTCACCGTCAGAGTTCATCACCCCGGGGATATGGCGCACCTCCGTTTTATAAATTCTGGCAACCTGCTCATGAGCAGACCAGTTGTGGTCAAAAATACCGGGCTTGCCGACAAAAAGCTCGCTGAGCGCAACCAGTGCATCATGGTCAAACCGTTCAAAATCCCGGTCCACCTCGCTGTCGCAAAGCATGATCTCGAAGGCATACACATCCTCCTGCTCAACGTCGCCTTTGGCAAGGGCAGCTATCAGAGCCAGATCCGCCTTGTCGGGCACACCGCCGGGAATCTGGCTGACTGCTGCGTTTTTACATATGTTCATTCAAACTCTCCCTTTCCGCCTGGACCCGGTAGAGCTGGGCTTTTGCCTCCTCCACCTCGTCCTGCAAATTGATCTCGTCCCAAACGATCTCGTAAGCACTGATGCAGCCGGTCAGGCGCATCCACATGTCGCATATTCTCTCCAGTGCCGGAGTAATGCTGCGGCGAATGGCGTAAAGCTCCGATGTCATCAGGTCAGCCTGCTGGGAAGACATCCGCTCGGTGGTGGACCAGCTCAGACCAAGCAGAAAAGGAGGCAAACCTGTGCGGGAAATGAGCTGCTCCAGTATCTGCCGGACAGGTGTCTCGGAATCCAGTATCTGACCGTCGGCACCGATGACCTTTATCTCCACATCGCCCACAGCCACAAAATCGTTTACGCAGCCTGCTTTTGTCTGCTGCATGGCGCTTTGCCACTGATCGGCTATTACCTGAGCTCTTGCCGATGCCTGAGACCGGTCAAGCATATCGTTGCCGGGCTTGTAGACCACAGAATAGCGGACGTTTCCTGCCCTCTCCCAGTTGACGCCCAGAGTGTGATAAATTTTCATCAGCACATCGCTCAAAAATGGCATGCTCCGCAGCATGGACACGCCGTAGGGATTCTCCGCCTCAGGATTCAGAGGTGTGAACAGCAGCAGATCCTGATAAGGCAGAGCCTTCAGCTGACCGCCTTCCCAGCGGCAAAGTTCAAAATCCATGGGAGTGTCGCCTTCACGAACCTGGATATCATCCACGCTGCCGCAGATAAGGGCATCCACGCCGTCCAGAGCCGGGGACGTGACTATCTCGCCCACAGCTCTGCCGCAGGTCAGCAGCGAATCCAGATAGCAGTCCAGAAATGCATTTATGCCGCGCTGACCTCTGCCGCAGTCCACTCTGCGGAGGAAATCTTCCATCTGAGCCTGGACCTTTTTGTCGCTGCACTCAACGGTAAAGCCGCCCACCAGCCGGATGATCTTGACTATAGCCGCATCAATGACCGGCAGCGCTTCGCGAATGGAACGGTACAGCCGAACATCACCGCCGCCCAGAGGGACGTAGTTGTCCAGCATCCCAAAGGGGTGATGCTGACCGTTTCTAAGCTGTACCCTTGCGGGAGTGTCCCGCTTGCGTTTGAAAAGTTTCATAATCTTCCTCCAATCATATCTGTGTCGCCCTCAGGCAGGTAACCGCCCGTAATCACGGACAACGCAACGTTATTATTCCGTAGGGGCGGCGTTCCGCCGCTCCCCAATTACGCTGTCATTCCGAACGCCGCTTGCGGCGGAGGAATCCCCCGGAGGGTTGCTTTTTCCCTCGGGGCGGGAACTCGTCCCCTACAACACACAACACCACGTTTTCCCTGTAGGGACAGGTTGTGCCG
>JAZULX010000232.1:0-2682 GCA_045603325.1 Oscillospiraceae bacterium
CAGCCTCCAGTTTTTTGGCGTGCCCGGCTTCTGCCGCTCCGATGGACGCTAGGCATCGCATCTCGGTTTTGGTTCTTCCCTTTCGTGACAGCGCCATGTAGCAGTATCTGTCGCGAAGTTCGTCCTCTATGTACCTGAGGATATCGGTTTCAGTAATCTTTGCTTCTGCCCGTTTTGCCGCTTCCTTACGCACCTCGGGATACGGATCCATGTTGGGCAGGATTCTCTGCCATACTGCATCACAACGCAAAGTGTCTTCCGCCATACCGTATGAATTCAAAAAATCATTCCTTTCCGCATATATTCATCCCAATATATGCAGAAAGGAACAAAGGCGTCAGTTATTTTCAAGATATTCCAGCACCGCTCGGGGATCATGGGCCACGTCAAACAGTGTCATGATCCGTTTTGAGGCAAAGCCTTCGGCAACGGCATTTTCAAGCATGGTTATCATGCTGTCGAAATAACCCAGGGTATTGAGCAGGACGATGGGTTTATGGTGCAGTTCAAGGTTTTTGAGTGTGAGGATTTCAAAAAACTCGTCAAAGGTTCCTATCCCGCCGGGAGTTACCACAAAGGCATCCGACATATCCTCCATGACACGTTTTCTTTCCCTCATGGTGTCTGTTCCGATCATCTCATCGCAATTGTCAAACAGTTCACCGTCAACATTGAAAAAATCCGGGGCCACACCTATGATTTTCCCGTCAAAAGCACGGGCACCCCTTGCCACGGCTCCCATCATGCCGTTGGCTCCACCGCCAAAAACCAGTCCGTGTCCTCTCTGTGCCATGAGTTCACCAAGCTGTTCGCCGGCTTTTATGTAAGCATTGTTGATATCGTTGCTGGACGCTCCGTACACGCAGATGTTCATTGTATCACCTCAGTTGATTTTACCCACAGTATATGTCGGCAAAGCAGATTGTGCTACTGTTCGGAATTGACCATTCTATCCAGCTGCTCGATGGTTTCAAACTGCATACGGTAGTACCTTGCATAGGTTCCGTTGAGCCGCAGCAGCTCATCATGGGTACCCTTTTCACGGATACCGTCGTCACCGATGACAATAATTTCGTCAGCGCCGCGGATGGTGCTGAGCCGGTGAGCAATAACTATAGTGGTTCTGTTTTGACTCAGCCGTTCAAGGGATGCCTGAATGTAGCGCTCACTTTCGTTGTCCAGCGCAGAAGTGGCTTCGTCAAGAATAAGCACCGGCGGATTTTTCAGGAAAACTCTTGCAATGGCAATGCGCTGTTTCTGACCGCCGGAAAGACGCGTTCCTCGCTCACCCACATAAGTGTCATATCCCTGCTCAAGACTCATTACAAAGTCGTGGATGCCTGCATCCTTTGCAGCCTGAATTATCTGTTCTTCGGTGGCGTCAGGGTCACCGTAGCCAATGTTTTCCCGAATGCTCCCGGCAAACATATAAACGTCCTGCTGGACTATACCGATGGCACGGCGGAGAGATTTTAGGGTGTAATCCCGGATATCCCGACCGTCGATGGTGATGCGTCCGCCGGTAACGTCATAGAATCTGGGCAAGAGGGAGCAAATGGTGGTTTTGCCGCCGCCTGAAGGTCCCACAAGGGCGATAGTCTTGCCTGCCGGCACAGAAATGCTCACATTGTCCAACACGGGAACGCCGTCCTCGTAGCTGAAAGAAACGTTTTCGTATTCGATATTGCCCTGAACTTCTTCCAGCGGCAGTGCTTCTCTTTTCTCCTGAACATCAGGCTCGGTGTCCAGTATTTCAAGGAAACGAACAAAGCCCGCAAAGCCTTTCTGGAAAGTCTCGGTGAAGTTGATAAGGGTTTCGATGGGGCCAAGGAAAACAGAAATATACAGGGCGAAAATCGCCAGTTCAGTCACCTCAAGAGTGCCGGTGGCGATGAACCATCCGCCGCTTATAAGCACGGTAATGTAAAGCAGACCCTGGAAAAAGCTGTTGCCTCCGTGGAACAGGCCCATGAACATGTAGCTGTGTTCCTTGGACTTTTTGAAAGCCTCGTTGGCGAGGGAAAACTTTTTGCGCTCCACATCCTCGTTGGCAAAGGTCTGGACAACGCGGATACCTGCCAGGCTGTCCTGAACCTCGGCGTTGACTGCGGCGATTTTTTTGCGGTTGTCCATGAAAACATCCTGCATTTTCTTCTGCCGCACCAGCGCAAATATAACCATAAGCATGGTTACGCCCACCAGAATAAGGGTCATTTTTACATTGATAGTCATGAGCATCACAAAAGAGCCCACTATTTTCAGCGAGCATATAAGCAGGTTTTCGGGGCCGTGATGGGCAAGTTCGGAAATGTCAAACAGGTCGGTAACCAGGCGGGACATCATCTCGCCGGTGTTGTTCTGGTCAAAGTAGGAGAATGACAGGCGGGTGTACTGGTCAAACAGGTCACGGCGCATATCCTTTTCCATCCATGTGCCCATCCAGTGGCCGTAGGAAGTGACGAAAAACTGGCAGAAAGTGCGCACAAGATACATGACCACCAGAGCAGCCGTCAGTATGCCAAGGATGCTGAGGATACGTTCCGGTCCTTGGGTAAAAACTCCGCCGGTGAGGATATTCAGCAGCTGGGGAAACGCCAGGTCAACGGCAGAGAGAATAACTGCGCACAGCAGGTCAAGGAAAAACAGCGTCTTATATGGCGCATAGTATTTTATAAATCGTCG
>JAZULX010000233.1:0-10070 GCA_045603325.1 Oscillospiraceae bacterium
TTATCATTGACGCGAAAGTTAATACGCGCGAGTGGTGGAATTGGCAGACTCGCTAGATTCAGGTTCTAGTGCTCATTCCGGGCGTGCGGGTTCGACTCCCGCCTCGCGCACCAAATTAGCACGATGGTTTTGATACGAAACCATCTTGCTTTTTTCTATATTGATTGATTTTTACACAGCTATAATATAATCTATTAGACAAACTTGAATTTGGAGGTGTGTTGCTATGCCAGCATTGAAGGGGTTGGAATGGACTTTTGACACGGTTGCGTCTACGTACGAGAAGTTACGCCCTGGTTATGTAAAAGAATTGTACCAGACGTTGTTTGACTATATTTCTATTAACGAAAATAGTGATGTAGTTGAGGTTGGAAGTGGTGGCGGTCAAGCGACAGCTCCAATTTTAATGACTGGATGCCAGTTGATTGCAGTGGAATATGGAAAGCAATTCTCCGAACTGCTAAAAGAAAAGTTTAAAGAGTATCCTAGATTTTCGGTAATCACAGGTAAATTTGAAGATACAGCGTTTGATAACAATGCCTTTGATTTGGTGTTTTCCGCATCTGCATTTCATTGGGTGCCAGAAAAAATCGGATATGAAAAAGTATTTTCTATGTTGAGAAGCGGAGGTGTTTTTGCACGTTTTGCAAATCATCCGTATCGTGATAAAGGAAATCCTGCACTTTCACAAGAAATAGATGAAATTTATGACCAGTATTACAATAAGTATTACCATAAAGAACATGAAATAATATCCGAATATACGGAACAACAGGCAAAGGAACGTGCAATGATTGCAAGCAAATATGGTTTTTCGGATATTAGATACAAATTGTTTTATCGAGAGCGTCTATTTTCTGCAAAAGAGTATATCAAACTTCTTGGAACATATTCAGACCATATTGCCATTGAAGAAAATATTAGAAATGAGTTTTTTGAAAGAATTGAAGAAGCAATAAATAAACATGGCGGTACAATCACTATTTATGATACTATTGATTTACAGTTAGCAAGAAAGTATTAATTTTTAGTTTGCCAATTCCAATTTGACAAACTGATTAGCATAGTTTCAGCCCCAAAAGAGAGTTTCACTTTCCGCTTAATAGTTTCATTTTTTGAGTGAAACCAAATGAAACTATTTGAAACCGTATCATTATTATCAATACACTTCAAAAGCTCCAAAATCTTAGGATTTTGGTGCTTTTTCTATATCAAAAGTTCGGAAAACGCTGTTTTTTGAAACTTGGTGAATAGATTTTTTGAGCCTTCCTGACGCTGGATTTTTTCTGCGTGAAAGGAAGGTCATTTTTTTGTGAGAAGAACCACCATCTTAAACGCCGGAGAGGTAAAATGCTCCGCTTATTGGTTTTTCTGCCCATTTGTGGTACAATACTGATACTTACTTGTTTTGTGAGGTTGCGATGAAAAAACTGGTAATCGGTATATTGGCTCACGTCGACGCGGGAAAAACCACGTTGGCGGAGGCTATACTTTATCATACAGGCAGACTGAAAAAACTGGGCAGGGTTGACCATGGAGACACGGTGATGGACACCCATTCCATCGAGCGTGAACGCGGCATCACCATATTTTCCAGCCAGGCGGTTTTCTCCTATGGCGACATGGAGGTCACTCTGCTGGACACTCCCGGTCATGTGGACTTTTCGGCAGAAACAGAACGGGCGCTGCAGGTGCTGGACTATGCCATTTTGGTCATCAGCGGTATAGACGGAGTGCAGGCGCACACTCGGACACTGTGGCGGCTTTTGCAGTTTTATAACGTGCCGACTTTTGTTTTCGTAACAAAGATGGATCTGGCAAGGCACAGCCGTGAAGAACTCATGGCAGGACTACGCAGCGAATTCGGCGATAACTGCATAGATTTTTCACCCGACAGCATTGACGGCCGAAACGAAGACCTGTCCATGTGCCGGGAAGATGTGCTGGACGAGTACCTTGAAACCGGAACTGTTTCAGACAGTGCTGCTGCAGAGCTTATCCGAAGCAGGCTTGCATATCCCTGTTATTTCGGCTCCGGCCTGAAGCTGGAGGGTGTGGACGAATTCCTGGCTGAACTGGATCGTTACACCATTCCGGGAACGTACCCTGACGCTTTTGGCGCAAAGGTTTTCAAAATCAGCCACGATACTCAAGGCAATCGCCTGACCCATCTCAAAGTCACCGGCGGAACGCTCAAAGTTCGGGATGTGGTTGCCTATGACGGCAAAGAGGAAAAGGTAAATCAAATCAGAATATACTCAGGCGCAAAATTCGAGGCTGTTGACACTGTGCCATCCGGCGGGGTTTGCGCAGTTATGGGGTTGAGCAGTACTCAAAACGGTCAGGGACTTGGCAGGGAAGCCGGAGCGGCTTCACCTGTTCTGGAACCGGTCATGAATTTCCGGGTTTCGCTGCCTGAAGGCTGTGATGCACAGACTATGCTGCAAAAGCTGAAACTTCTGGAAGAGGAAGATCCTCAGCTGAATGTAACCTGGAACAGCCATCAGAAAGAGATCCATGTGGGGCTTATGGGCGTTGTCCAGACAGAGGTGCTGAAAAGCATTATCCATGACCGTTTTGGCGTTGAGGTTGAAATAGACCGGGGTCGGGTGCTTTACAAGGAAACCATTGAAAACGTGGTTGAAGGTGTTGGCCATTACGAACCCTTGCGCCATTATGCCGAGGTACATCTGATACTTGAGCCTTTGCCAAGGGGCAGCGGCATGGTTTTTGCCACACGATGCAGCGAGGACAAGCTGGACAGAAACTGGCAGCGGCTCATTATGACCCATTTGCTCGAAAAACAGCATCTTGGCGTGCTGACAGGGTCGCCAATAACTGATATGAAAATTACGCTGGCAGCAGGCAGAGCTCATATCAAGCACACCGAGGGCGGAGACTTCCGTCAGGCCACCTACCGTGCCGTACGCCAAGGTTTAATGCAGGCAAAATCGGTGCTGCTGGAACCTTACTATTCCTTCCGGCTGGAAGTGCCGCCGGAACAGATCGGACGGGCTATAAGCGACATCCGTGCCCGATTTGGAGAATTTGAGACACCTGAAGAAAATGGAAATATGACCTTGCTCAGGGGCACAGCGCCGGTGGCTTCCATGAACGACTACGGCATGGAAGTGGCAGCGTATACAAGAGGCGTTGGAAGACTGTCCTATGAGGTTTCCGGCTATGGCCCGTGCCACAATGCCGAACAGGTGATTGCAGACTTTGCATACAATCCGGAAAGCGACCTTGAAAACACGCCGGATTCCGTGTTCTGCGAACATGGTGGAGGGTTCACGGTAAAGTGGGACGAGGTTCCGCGGAAAATGCATCTTGAAAGCTGCCTTAAAGAGAAAAAAGAAGAAGCTCCCCGCAGGAATCTTCAAATCAGCGAAAAGGAGCTTCAGGCGATAATTGCCAAAGTGCTGGGGCCGGAGAAACGTCAGCTTTACCGCCCTGCCGTATCGACAAAAAATGCAGATTCCACAGCCCATATTCTTGAAAACCAGCAGACAAAAACCATGATAATCGACGGATACAACGTCATTTTTGCCTGGGAAGACCTGAACGATCTTGCTCAAACGGATCTGGACGGAGCAAGAACACGGCTGATGAGCATTCTGAGCAATTACGCTGCCTTTACCAAGCGTGATATTACTCTGGTTTTTGATGCCTACAAGGTTCCCGGCAACGTGGGACACGAGTTCAAATACAACAATATCAATGTGGTATATACCAAGGAACACGAAACTGCCGACGTTTATATCGAAAAGCTCATAGCTGCTATGGGCAGGAACAGCCGGGCAAGGGTCGTCACCTCAGACGGACTCATCCAGCTTTCTGCCGTGCGTTCCGGCATATTCCGCATGTCTGCCGCTGAGTTTGAGCGGGAAGTGAACGGTATAGACAGCGAAATCGGCCACATGATACGCCGGCTGAGCCGCGATAAAGGCAGCACTGTGGGCGAAAACGTTAAGATAATCAAAGGAGAATGATCATGAGAGCAGCCATTGTTACAGGCGCAAGTTCCGGAATGGGAAAACAGTTCGTTCTGCAGCTTGAAAAATATGTGCAGGTGGATGAAATTTGGGTCATAGCCCGCCGCAAAAATGCGCTGGAAAAGTTTGACGGTTTGCTGAAAGCCAGAGTGCGGGTAATGCCTATGGACCTTACCGAGGAAGGCAGCCTTGAAACCTATGCAAATACTCTTGAACGGGTCAAGCCCGATGTTGCGCTTCTGGTAAACTGCGCAGGATACGGCAAATTCGGTAAGGGTGAAAATATCGCTCTTGACGACAGCCTTGGCATGATAGACCTGAATTGCCGTGCGCTGGTGGGTATTACGGAGCTGACGCTGCCATATATGAGCAAGGGCAGCCATGTGGTCAATCTGGACAGCCTTTCAGCGTTCCAGCCGGTGCCATATATGACGGTGTACGGTGCCACAAAAGCGTTTGTGCTGAGCTATTCCAGAGCCATGAACCGTGAACTCAAGGAGCGCGGCATACGCATGATGAGCGTCAACCCGGGCTGGGTAAAAACAGAGTTTTTCGACACCGCCATTACCACCAACCACTCCGATGTCAACTACTTCAACAAGCTCTACGAGCCGGAAGACGTGGTTGCCACCGCGCTGTGGGACCTGTATAAAACCAGGAAAGATGTTTCCATCCATGGGTTCCCGGTTCGTATGCAGGTAAGGCTTGTCAAGCTGCTGCCCCACAGTCTTATAATGAGTATTTGGCAGAAACAGCAGAAAAAAGAGAAAAACAGCCAGAATCTGACAACAAAAAACAGACATTCCTGATAAATCGGGAATGTCTGTTTTTATTATGCAATTGCCTGGGAAGATTCTTTTACGGTGCGGTACAGTACAAGGAATTTGTGCGTGTTTCCGCTGGGGAAAAATTCGTAATATTCCTTGCCTACGGTAAACACAAGGGCGTGGTTGCCGTGGATATCCATTTCGGATATGCCGTCCACGGGGATTTCGAAGTCACCGCAAATGAGGCTTTGGGCAGTCATGGTGACGGGCCCTTCGGCAACGACGGTTTTCTTGTGGTCGTCTATGACAGTAAGTGTGCCGGTTTCGCTGGTGTATTCGCAGAATGCAAGGGTGTCTGCCACCTGCTGTTCCTGCCAAAGGGCCATTTCCCGGACAGTTTTGAACCGGCTGTCAATCAGCATGCCGTATTCGTCATACTTGAAGCTGTGACCGCAGGCGCTGCAGGTAACGGTGTCGCCCCGAGAACCAAAGGTGTCCAGACCGCCGCATTCGGGACAGATGAACAGAAAGTTTTCAAAACCTTCGGCACTGCGTTTGCTCTTGTATTTCTTGGGATCGCTGAGCTGACGTGCGTAAGCGTCTTCGTGAAGGTCGGCTTTGATGATTGCGTTGATTTCGGGTATGGACATTTCTGCCAGCTGCTCTTTGGTGTAAATGTTCACCACGGCACCGGAAAGGGGGCCTTTGCGCAGGGAAGTGCTCCAGTGAGGGCTGACGAAATAACCGCCGGTGATGTGGAAGGTTACAAGACCGCAGCCGGCTTTTTTGACCATTTTGCCGGTGGAAGGAAGTATAGGACAGGTCACGCCGTCCCATGTGCGGACACCCTCGGCAAAGATGGCGATGTTGCAGCCTTTTTTTGCTTTTGTAAGTATATCCTTAACAGTGGAAACTGCCAGAGAACCTTTGTGGCGCAGAATAGGTGCAAAGGCAAAGTGCAAAAGCCCATATCCGTGTTTCCAGCGGGAGATGTGCTCGCTGGCAACGAAATACATCTGTTTGGGGAACGCTGCACCCACCAATACAGGGTCATAGTCGGTAACGTGGTTGCTCAGAACGATGTAATTTTCAGGCAGCTCGTTTTTGGGGCAGGTGTATGTATAGCCGAATTTGATTTTAAGAAAAAGGATTACCAGAGGCCGGAGGAACTTGTAAAAAAAGACATGCTTTTTGTTCATTTCCGCTTCTCCTTACGTTTATTGAATGTGGCGGAATGCTCCACCAAATACACATTATCTCATATTTCGATAATCTTCGCAAGCGGTAAATGTATCACTTCTTCTGACCGAAGATGGTTGCAAGAGCAAAGAGGGCGGTTGGTATCATGGCAAACAGGTACCAATGGAGAACGATGAAATCTGAAATATGTTTGATAAGTGTGCGTGAGACATCACCGTACTCAAAGAAAGCAGAAAACATCAAGGATACGCACAACAGAGCTATTGCAGCTCCGCAAACTATCCGCAGTATTTTTGCCCATAGTTTATATTCCTTTATATTTGCCATATATGCGGGATAGCCGGACTCGACGCTCATGTTTCTGGCAGTTGAAAATTCATCCATAGCCATACGTTTGCTTGGGCTGGAAGAGTAGAAACCGGTTGAATAAACATAGCTTTCGGGCTGAGAACCCATAATGCGGTTGATCTTTTCGTTGGTTTCACTTATCAGTTCTTCTCCGGGTTCGGTGGCCGGGGGATCGTCCCACTGTTCGGCATCAAATCTTGCAAAGCTCACCTGAATGTCTCTGGCGGGAAGTTCCACGTTTTTGGCTTTCTCGGAAAGAGCGTCTGCCAGAGAAAACATACTGTCGATACTGGCGGCATTAAGGGCTGACAACACAGAGCTTATTTCTCTGAGGGCCTCTGCCTCTTCCTGCAAACGCAGTTGGCATTGGGTACATATGGTCTGAATGCTTTCAGGCTCGGAACGCATTGAGCGAATCTCTTCCATGGAAAACCGTGCCTTGCGCAGTATGCCTATGGTTTGCAAAAGATGAACGTCACTTTCGGAATAATTACGGTAATACCGCCCGTTGATGTATTCTTTTTCGGGGGATATAAGTCCTTCATCTTCATAGAATCGTATTGTACTTTCAGGCAATCCTGTAAGCTGAGAGACTTCCTTTATCTTCATATTGAACACCTCCTGAACTCAGGCTAACATATAAAGCAGGTTTAATGTCAATAGTTTATATTGAATTATACAGCATTACGATTATTCCGGCAAGATACTTGAACAAATGTACGAAAAAATTGGGCTAAGTTATTGAATGACTGATATGTTTGTGGTATAATAAAATACTACAAAAATGACAAATGCCCCGGGCAGGACAGGAGGGTCACCATGACTGAAAAGTTGGATCATGCCGATCACCGAAAGAGAATGAGAGCGAGGTTTCTCAGCGAAGGGCTGGATAACTTTGCCGAGCATGAGGCTCTGGAACTTTTGCTGTATTACTCCATCGCCAGAAAAGATGTAAATCCGCTGGCACATCAGTTGGTCGACAGATTCGGATCTCTGGCAGCTGTGTTTGATGCGCCCTACAATGAGCTTATGAAAGTTCCCGGAGTGGGCGAAAACACTGCGGTTCTGATAAAACTAATAACCCAGCTCAGCAGAAAGTATCAGGTGTCTGCCAACTCGGGCATAAGCATCGTAAACACCATCGAAGATGCGGCAATTCTGCTCAGATCCCGGTTCGTGGGCAAGAAAGACGAAGAACTCTGGATGCTGTGTATCGACGGTAAAGGCAAAGTTCTGGCAACACGCATGCTGGCAAGCGGTTCGATGAATATGTCCACCGTGAACATCAGAAAACTGGTGGAAGCAGCCCTGTCGACGGACTGTTCCTGCGTTGTTTTGGCTCACAATCACCCCAGTGGACTTGCTGTTCCGTCTTTGGAAGATCAGGAAGCAACGAAACACTTTGCTGCTGCGCTGAAAACTGTGGGTGTGATGCTGGCAGACCACATCATTTTTGCCAAGGGTGAAACTGATTACGTATCAATGAAATCAAGTGGGCTTATGGAGGGCCTGTACTGAAATGGACTTTAAGCTTGTTTCTGAGTATAAACCCTCGGGTGACCAGCCTGAGGCCATAGACAAACTTGTAAAAGGGCTCAATCTTGGGTTTGAAGAGCAAACGCTGCTGGGTGTTACCGGTTCCGGCAAGACCTTTACTATGGCCAGCGTTATCGAAAAGATAAATCGGCCCACACTGGTGCTTGCCCACAACAAAACTCTGGCAGCTCAGCTTTGCAGCGAGTTCCGTGAGTTCTTCCCCGAAAATGCTGTGGAATATTTCGTATCTTACTACGATTATTATCAGCCTGAGGCCTATATTGCTCATACAGACACGTTTATCGAAAAGGACATGAGCATAAATGAGGAGATTGAACGGCTCCGACACAGTGCCACTTCCTCTCTTTTTGAACGCCGTGACGTTATTGTGGTTTCCTCCGTGTCCTGCATCTATGGTCTGGGCGACCCGATCGACTATAAAAACATGGTCATTTCCCTGCGAACCGGTCAGGAACGCAGCCGTGACGATCTTTTGAAAAAACTGGTGGAAATCCGATACGACAGAAACGACCTGAACTTTGTCCGCAACACTTTCCGCGTCCGGGGAGACACTGTAGAGGTGTACCCGGTTTATGCTTACGGCTATGCTCTGCGGATAGAATTCTTCGGCGACGAGATAGACCGTATCAGCGAGATCAACCCTCTTACGGGCGCAGTCCAGCGGATACTTTCCCATGTGGCCATATATCCCGCATCCCATTACGTTACGACCAAAGAAAAAATGGCCAGGGCTATAACAGAGATCGAACGGGAGATGGAGGAGCGGGAAAAGTATTTCAAGGACAATGAAATGCTGCTGGAGGCTCAGCGTATCCGCCAGCGCACCATGTACGATATCGAGATGATGTCCGAAATAGGTTACTGCAGCGGTATCGAAAACTATTCCCGTGTTATTGCTGGCCGTGAACCCGGATCTCCGCCCACAACGCTGCTGGACTATTTCCCCGACGATTTTGTCCTGTTTATCGATGAAAGCCATGTCACCATTCCCCAGGTGCGGGCCATGTATGCCGGTGACCGTTCGCGAAAGGATGCTCTTGTCCGGTATGGATTCCGCCTGCCTTCGGCTTACGACAACCGTCCCCTGAACTTTGAAGAATTCGATGTTCGGCGCAAACAGACTATATATGTCAGTGCAACGCCTTCGGAGTATGAGCGTTCCCGCAGTGCCCAGATAGCGGAGCAGGTTATCCGTCCCACGGGTTTGCTGGATCCCACCGTTGAGGTGCGGCCTGTGGAAGGGCAGATAGACGATCTTGTGGGCGAAATAAACCTGCGAACTGAGAAAAACGAGCGTGTGCTGGTGACCACGCTGACCAAGAAAATGGCGGAAGACCTGACGGCTTATCTGCAGAAGATGAACATCCGTGTCCGTTATATGCATTCGGATATCGATACCATCGAGCGCATGGAGATTATCCGCGATCTGCGTCTTGGTGAGTTCGACGTTCTGGTGGGCATAAACCTGCTGCGTGAGGGTCTTGACCTGCCGGAGGTTTCACTGGTGGCAATATTGGATGCCGATAAAGAGGGCTTCCTGCGAAGCGAAACGTCCCTTATCCAGACCATAGGCCGTGCTGCCCGAAATGCAGACGGCAAGGTCATAATGTATGCCGACAGAAAGACCGCTGCCATGAAAAATGCTATTGCGGAAACGGAACGCCGCCGCGGTATTCAGCAGCGGTACAACGAGCAAAACGGCATCGTCCCCAAGACCATCATCAAGAGCGTCAGGGACCTTATCGAGATTTCCAAGGCTCCGGAAGATACCGTCCGGGAAGCAGACGGCGTAAAGATGACCGCAAGAGAGCGGGAAAAAGAGATCCAGCGTTTGGAAAAGGCCATGAAAGAAGCCGCAAAAATGCTGGAATACGAATATGCCGCCGTTCTGCGTGACCAGATTATCAAACTCCGCGGCGAAAAATGATGGTAATGCAGAATAGAAAAGAGCTGCGTCTGCAGGAATACGATTACAGCCAAAACGGATATTATTTTGTGACCATATGTACCAAAGACAGGAAAAATGTCCTATGGGAAGCCGTAGGGGCGACCTGTGGTCGCCCGAAGCTCTCGATATATGGGCAGATCGTTGAGGCGGAAATAATTGAATTTGACAATGTGTATTCGGGAATCAGAATAGATAAATATGTAATTATACCTAACCATATACACATGATAATTGCGGTAGAATCCGATGAAGGGC
>JAZULX010000234.1:0-13972 GCA_045603325.1 Oscillospiraceae bacterium
CATCGGAGCAACTATCGGTGCCCTTTCATGGTTCTTTATTATGAAAAAAGACGACATCCTGTTCGAAATCAACAAGGGCACTGTTAAACCTCACGGAAATCTCTGGTACAATGCAGGACGTTTCCTATACGTTCCCTGCGCAATTATACTCTGCTGCGTGGCACTGTTTATGAAAATTGCATTTTAGAACACTTAACAAAAGGACTGCGTTCAGTATAGAACTCAGTCCTTTTTACTGTATTATACATTGGAAATGTTGAAATTTTTGAGCAAAAGTGCTAAAATTTGTTGCAGCATCGTAAAGCGAAAGACCGCACTGATCAAGGAGGTGCCAATATGAGCCGAAGTACCATTGCAACTGACCAATTAGCTCACGAACGGATGATTTTTGAACTGCTTCCCGTTCCAAAAGCAGTTGCAGCCATGGTCGTGCCAACTATTGTCAGCCAAATCATTTCTGTTGTCTATAACCTTGCAGACACCTGGTTTGTTGGACTTACAGGAAATGCCGGAGCAGTTGCAGCCATATCACTGTGTTTGCCTGTATATACCATGATGTCTGCATTCAGTAATCTGTTTGGTATCGGTGGTTCAAGCATGATCGCCAGAGCTGTTGGAATGAAAGAAATCAACAATGCCAGAACGGATTTTTCCATTTCTTTCTGGGCTGCTCTTGTTACGGCTGCTGTTTACTCACTGTTCATTCTTACACTCGCAAGACCGTTTCTTTTACTTATCGGCGGTGACAGCAACAGTATCGACTATGCCGTATCTTATGTTTATATTACCATAGTTATCGGCGGCATACCAACCATACTTGCCTCTACCTTTGCGCACCTGATACGCTCTGCAGGCGAATCAAAGGCTGCCAGCTCCGGTATGATGATCGGCGCAGTTTTGAATATTGTTCTTGATCCTCTATTTATGTTTGTGCTGCTGCCCAACGGTTTCGAGGTCGTTGGCGCAGCCATTGCCACCACAGTTTCCAACACTGTATCGCTGATATATTTCATTTGTTATCTAAACAAGCACCACGACGGTACGTTCTTTGATATTTCTCCCCGGCTGCTGAAGCGGTCACGCCGGATTTTCTGGAAGATAATAAAATGCGGTCTGCCCAGTTTCGCACTTGTGGGTATGGCAATGATCTCCAACTTCTTCCTGAACGGCATGATCGGCTCCGGCGTGGACGGTTCCGCCGTTGCCGGAATGGGTATCGTACGCAAGATAGATTCTCTGGCTTACGCGGTCAATCAGGGCATAACTCAGGGAATGCTGCCCATTGTGGCCTACTGCTACGCGTCAAGCCGTATTCAGCGAATGAAATCCGTTGTCCTTTTCTGTTCTGTCTGCACCGTTGGTTTTTCACTCGTTTGCAGCATAATATCGTATCTTTTTGCTCCTGTACTTATTTCAGTCTTTATAAAAGACGCGTCAACGATTGCTTACGGTGCAAAGTTTCTAAGGATAATGTGCATTTCCGTTTCTCTGTATCCTATCACTTTTATTGTTATAACACTGTTCCAGTCGGTTGGGCAAAGTGTTAAACCCTTTATTCTTTCACTGCTTCACAAAGGTTCATTTGATATTCTGCTTCTGTTTATTATTCGTTCATTATACGGAGCAGAAAACATCGTATGGGCAGCCCCTGTGATGGATGCCGTTGCCTTGGTAACAGCAGTATTGATGGCATTTACCCTGTTCCGAAAGCTGAACAGATCCTCTTACTGAAAGGAGCCAGTCCATGACCCAAAGTGCAGTCGCCATAGGCATTATCCTCTGTCTTTTAATTCTATACATAGTTGATATTTTCCCGGTTGCGGTAACCACGATGATAGGCATGGTCGCCATGATTTTTTCTGGTATTCTGACCTTTTCCGAAGCGTTTACCTGTTTCAGCAATTCTTCCGTAATGCTTGTCATTGGTATGATCATAATTGTGGATTCATTGTTGGAATCCGGTATGGGCGGCAAGTTTGGCCGTCTGCTTGCCCGATTTGTGGGCAGTCACGAACGGACTTTTGTCCTTATAGTTTTTCTCTCCGCTGCTGTTCTCTCCGGGTTTATGACAAATGCTCCGTTGGTCGCCATGTATATGTCATTTATCGAGGTCATTGCAGACGCTTCAGACGGCAGGATCACTAAGAAAAACACTTTTCTGCCACTTGCCATGGGCGCACTAATTGGCGGTACAGGTACTCTTATCGGAAGTACGGCACCTTTGCTGGCAAACAATGCGCTTGCTTCTGTCGGTGCCAAAACCATGAGATTCTTTACCCCCATGCCCATCGCCGCAAGTATCATAGTTGTTGTTGCTGTTTGCTATCGTCTCTTCATTTACAAAAAGCAAGTCAAATGGTTTGACTTCCCAGAGGTTCAGGACGAGGACGAAAAAGCTATCAATACCGTCCCCTTTAACAAGCGTCGTGCATTAATATCCTCTATCGTATTTATCATCTGCGTGCTGCTGTTTATAATTCAGCCTTTCGACTGGGATGTTGGTCTTATTGCCGTATCAGGAGCCCTTGTTCTTATAATGGCGAAATGTATTGACGGCAAAAAAGCACTTAAAAATATGCAGTGGTCTGCCGTTATTACCCTTGGTTCTGCCCTCGCCGTGGCTACAGGATTTGTAAATTCCGGTGCTGGCGAAATAGTCATCCGCTGGCTGATAAGTATTCTCGGCGATCATATAATGAATCCAATAGTATTGATGACCCTGTTCCTTTTTGCGGGATATGTATTGTCGTTGTTTATGGCAAACGGTTCACTGGTTTCCATGCTGGCTGCGATCGGTGTACCCTTGGCCATCAGAGTAGGCTGCGATCCCATGCCTGTTGCTTTGGCCTGTGTGTTTGGCGCCAGTCTTGCCATGGCAACGCCCGTAGCTTCCACTTCCATAACCATGGTAGAGGTTGCAGGTTATCGTTTCAAAGACTATTTCCGTCTGGGCGGAACGGTTGGTCTTATAGGTCTTGCAACCACCTGGGTAAGTTTGATATTGATTTACGGACTTTATTAGGTTCCACGCAAAAGCAGCAGGCTTGTAATTCAAGCCTGCTGCTTAATAATATATCCATTTGTCAATTTTCAGATGCCAAATACTCCTCTGCCATGTGGACTGCCATTGCACCGTCTGACACAGCTGTTACCACCTGACGAAGTCTTTTGGCCCTCACATCTCCTACGGCATAAACGCCGGGGATATTGGTCCTTGTGGTTTCATCTGCAACGATATAGCCGCTGCTGTCAAGCTCCAACTGTCCACTAACCAGTTCAGTCGCAGGGATCCTGCCCACGCTTACAAATAAGCCCTGGCAGGCTATCAGCGTTTCTTCACCTGTGTTAACATTCTTCAGCACAACACCTGTCAGTTCATCATCATACAGCAGTTCAGACACCGCGCTGTTCCACCGAATCTCGATATTCTCCGTATTCATGAGTTGATTGTGATACACCAGAGTGGCACGAAGCGTGTCTCTGCGGTGAACCATGGTGACCTTTTTTGCAATACGGCTGAGTACAAGGGCATCGGCAACAGCCGAGTTACCGCCGCCGACGATAACAACGTCCATATCCTTGAAGAACATACCATCGCATGAAGCACAGTAAGCAACTCCCCTGCCAACAAGGTCCTGTTCATTTTCAACGCCCAGTTCTCTGGGATTTGCGCCGGTGGCAATTACGACGGTTCTGCCATAAAACGTTCCATCGCTGGTCTCCAGAACCTTGGGCTGGGAGATCAGATCCATCTTGCTAACTTCAACGTACTCTGTTACAGCGCCAAAGCGTTCTGCCTGAGCCTGCATTTTTTCGCCCAGCGTAAAGCCGTCGATACCTTCTTCAAAACCGGGATAGTTGTCTATCTGAAGGGACATGGCCATCTGACCACCGGCAGACAGTTTTTCAAGCACAACCACGTCCAGCCCTGCTCTTGCAGCGTACAGTGCAGCGGTATAGCCACCGGGTCCGCCGCCCACAACTATCATATCATAAACTCGATTATCACTCATGTGAGCAACCTCCTAATTTTCAAGTGCCTGTGCGATGAACTGATCTATTTCCGCCTTGGATTTGGGGACAACAATTGTGTCCACAGCCTGTCCGTCTTTGTAAAGAATCAGCGTGGGGATGGATTTGACACCCTCATCTTTGGCAAGCTGTTTTTCGTCGTCAATGCTGACCTTCGCCACAGTCATTGTATCGCCATATGCTTCTGCCACTTTTTCATAAGCAGGTCCGATACGTTTGCAGTACACGCACCAGGGTGCAAAAAACTCAACGAGAACAGGCTTGTCGCCCTGAATTGCCTGGGTAAACTGTTCTTTATTCATCTCAATAGCTGCCATGATTGTACATTCCTTTCTCATTTGTTGTTTTTATTTTACCATATTATCCGCTGATGTATAGTGATAAAGTCACATTTTTTAGAAAAACTGTCTTTTAACGTAAAAGTAGACAACATTCTACTTTTCAGGTATAATGTCTGCAGAAAGACATCCAAAAATAACTCCAAAAAATTTCCGAAAGGAGCTTTGCTATATGGAAAAAAAGCAAGCATCCCCTCTTCTCTGGCTGCTGCTGATACCTGTTCAGCTGATTGCAGGAGTTTTGTTTTTCATGCTCGGAATAACTCTTGACCGGATGATATTTTCAAATTCCGGCCAAGGTCATGGTATGCCCATCTTTTCTGTACTTTTCCTGCTGATCGCAGCAGTAGTGACCCTGATAGTTATTGTGCTGTCGATCGTGCTTGTTATCCGTGGATACCGAAAAAGACGTAAATAAATGCAAAAAGCTCCGGCGGACTTGCCGGAGCTTTTTTATTGTAATAATTCAGATTGAAATAATTGGATTTACTGTTTTCTATTATTTATGAAATTGCTTATCACCATAGCAACAATGCCGATAATGAGATAACAACCGCAATACCATAAGAATGCAGGTTCACCCATATCAAAAAACAGCCATACACCTGCCAGAAACAATACTGCTGTTATAATCGGAAGTACCCAAAGCTGCTTGATACTTTTGCCGGCAAATGCACCGCACACCGCAGAAAACAGGGGGTTGACTGCATAAAACAATATGAAGCAAACAGCCATTCCTGCACTGCCTGCAAATGTTACTGCAAGCCATGGACAGCCTATCATCAATATCGCAGCAAACACAGTCCATACAATCAGCTTATTCATACACATGCCTCCGATTGATTCTCATAAATCGTTTAAGTAAACCCCCGCAGCAAAAGCTCTGCTGCGAGGGTTTGTTTTCCATTTATTCCCACTCTATTGTGCCAATGGGCTTCGGTGTGAGGTCGTACAGGACACGATTGATGCCCTCAACCTCATGGGTGATGCGGTAGGTTATTTTGTGCAGCAGTTCGTAGGGTACTTCTTCGATGGCTGCGGTCATGGCATCGATAGTATTGACAGCTCTGATGATGGCGGGCCAACCCATATAACGGGCGCCGTCTTTTACACCAACGCTGGTAAAATCGGGTACGGAGATGAAATACTGCCAGACTCTGGCGCCAAGGCCGGAGTTATCAAACTCTTCACGCAGGATAGCGTCAGCTTCGCGCAGTGCGTGCAGACGATCACGAGTAATGGCACCAAGGCAGCGTACGCCCAGGCCGGGGCCGGGGGACGGCTGACGATATACCATCTCGGCAGGCAGGCCAAGCTCTACGCCGCAGGCTCTGACTTCGTCCTTGAACAGATACTTCAGAGGTTCGACCAGTTCGAACTCCATGTCTTCAGGCAGACCGCCGACATTGTGATGGCTCTTGACCACCTTTGCAGTCTTGGTGCCGCTTTCGACGATGTCGGGATAAATGGTACCCTGACCAAGGAAGTCGATGCCTTCCAGCTTTCTGGCTTCTTCTTCAAACACACGGATGAACTCAGCGCCAATGATTTTGCGCTTCTGTTCGGGATCTGCAACGCCTTCCAGTTTGCCGAGGAAACGATCGGTTGCATCGACGTATGTCAGGTTTGCCTTGAGCTGATTGTTGAAAACTTCGATTACCATCTCGCTTTCACCCTTACGCATCAGGCCATGGTTTACATGGACGCAGTAAAGGTTGGTGCCGATGGCTTTGATAAGCAGGGCTGCAACAACGGAAGAGTCAACACCGCCGGACAGTGCCAGCAGAACCTTTTTATCGCCTATCTGACGGCGAAGCAGTTCCACCTGGTCGGCAACAAAGTTCTTCATGTTCCAGTTGGCTTCAGCTTTGCAAACGTCAAAAAGGAACGGTTTAAGAGCTGCCTGGAGTTCTTCATCGCTTTCGGGAAGCTTGTCCATATCCTGGGCTTTTTTGCCGGCATGGTCGATGACCATTACGGGGATACCGCAGTCATAAACCCAGTCTCCGGCATAAATGACTTCGCCGTCGACCACATTGTTCTTGCCGCCGTTTACGATGATGCCTTTGAGGTTTTCCAGCGCATCAAGTTCCTGAGCGGTGATATCATAGTTATAAATCTCGCTGTAAACGCCGAGGGCTCTGACAGCTCTGGCAAGTCTGGAATTATCTTCGCTGCCAAGGTCCAGGATAGCTATAAGATCCTGCTTCATAGTATCTCCTCCGATAATAGAATAAAGTCAAATTTTTACTTCGCTTGAATTTTAGCACATTTTTTTCCTGTTGTAAATTCCAAATAGTTGCTATATATAAACCTCTGTTTACGTCTCAATTCTGCATTTTTGCCACCATTATCATGTCAGCTTTTTTCGCTTATAATGCCTGGTTATAGCTGGGTATATTTGAAAGCAAACAGCAAATGCTAAACCACAAAGGAAGGCTGAGTACATGGTAGTTTCATTCATACGTACATTCATTTTATATTTTCTGATAATAGTCGCTCTGCGGCTTACGGGCAAACGCCAGTTGGGTGACCTGGAACCGTCGGAACTGGTGGTAACGATCATGATCTCCGAACTGGCAGCGGTTCCCATGCAGGATTACGCAATTCCCATACTGAGCGGTATTATTCCGATTCTGACCCTTGTTTCCCTTGAACTCATCATCTCCTGCATTTCATACAAAAGCGTAAAATTCCGCTCTGTTATATGCGGCAGACCGGCACTGATAATCAAAGACGGCAAAATAATCCAAAGCGAAATGAAAAAAGCCCGCCTTACACTGGACGAGCTTACGGAGTCATTGCGTCAATGGGCTGTTGTGGATATCCAAAAGGTGCAGTATGGGATACTGGAAACCAACGGACAGCTGAGCGTGATTCAAAAAGCGGAAAACTCACCGCCCACCGCAAAAGACATGAGCGTCAAAGTTTCCGACGAGCCTGTTCCTGCCATAATTATCAACGATGGACGGCTGATGACAGATAATCTTCACGGTCTTGGATTTGACGAAGCGTGGGTAAAAAACCAACTGAAGGCTCACAGTGTCCGGAGGATAAAAGATGTGTATCTCTTATCAGCCGACATCAACGGCAATATCCTGTTTGAAAAGAAGGAAAAATAATAATGAAACATCTTATTCCCGCAGTTGCTATGCTGTTGGCTGTCACAGTTTTCTGCTGCATAAACACCGTCTGCATGGGCAGGATCGTTGATAATACGTCAAACATGATAACCGACGCTCTTGAGCTGGCCGAAACAGGAAAATGGAACGAGGCTCAGGAGCTTTGCTCCCAAGCCTCGGAATACTGGACGGGTAAAAATGTTTATCTCGGAACGGTTCTCAACCACAACGTTGCAGATAAAATCTCAGAAAGCATCCCTTCGCTGACCAGATTGGCAAAATGGCAGGAAACTGCCGAATTCACAGCTCAGGCAGCAGAAATGCTGGTTTATCTGGAGCATCTGAAAGAGATGGAACGCCCTAGTCTTAGCAATATATTATAAACAAAGGTTATTCGCTGTCTTCAAGGAGTTTGTTCAGTTCGGACATAAAGCTGTTGATATCCTTGAACTGACGGTATACAGACGCAAACCGGACGTAGGATACCTCGTCGAGAGGTTTCAGCTTGTCCATTACCAATTCACCGATACGTTCAGTGCTGACTTCGCGTTCCAGCGAGTTCTGCAGCAGCTGCTCAATATCCGATGCGGCAGCTTCCAGCTCGGCATAAGGCACAGGTCTTTTCTCACAGGCACGGACCATGCCTCTGAGTATTTTATCGCGGTCGAAAGTCTGGCGGCTGCCGTCACGCTTTATGACAACCAGGGGCAAACTTTCAACTGTTTCGTATGTAGTAAATCTCTTGCTGCAGGAAAGGCATTCACGGCGTCTTCTTATGCTCTGGCCTTCCTCTGCAGGGCGTGAGTCTACAACCTTACTTTCCTGAAAACCGCAGTACGGACATCTCATAATGTTCAATCCTTTGCATTATGTAAATTGATTTTCTATCATTGTACACTATTTTTCGCCAAAAGACAATACAAAAAAACACAATATTTAGTGTTTATTTTAAATAAAAAAGACCTGCATAACCGCAGGTCTTTTTTTATAGCCGATCAAGGCAGTTTTCCACAGACTCACTCAGCTGCATGGGCAAAACATCGTTCTCTGCAAGTAAGTGTATCATTTCCTGAATTTGCTTCAGGCTGATGGTAACAGCACGCACCACAGCTTTTTCGCCGCAGCTGCTGTGGGCGCTGATCCCATAACACTCACATACCGGCTGACCGTCCTCTCCTGACAGGATTTCCGCAACGATACTGTAGGAAACTTCCGCAGAGCTTCCGTCCGGTTTGACGATTCTCTTCTTTTGCGCAAGATACTCTTTCATTCTCTTCCTCCGACTGCTTCGATGTCTCGAATACTAATTTAAAGCCGATTCGGGCAGATTTCCAGTGTAAATTGTCGCAATATTCGACAGGTTATTTATCCGTTCTAAATATACCGGTTCTGTTTGCCTGTCGTTCCTATATGCTGTGGGCAGCGAAAAGAAAACGTCGAATATTGTAAAACGATTTTTTAAGCCGATTTGTCAGTTTTCTTCTTTCTTTTCCCGCTCCTTGAAAATGCTGGCAAGGATGTCTGAGAAAATTGCTTCGGGATTTTTTCTGAATCTGGTCTTTATTTCATCGGCACTTTCTGCAGTGGGTGCCACAAGAGAAAGCCTGAAAATGCAGTCCACATCATCGTCAAGCCCGAGAGTAACCATATATTCCCCGTTGGAACGCAGTTCGATCTCCGACTTGATGCTGGCTTCACGGCGCTCAATGGCTTTCTGGTCCCGGGCAGACTGCTCGATAAGGGGTTTGAGCTTTTTGGGGATCCTGTCTTCCAGAATCGCGCCGTTTTTGCGTCCATCCTCCGTTATGGAGTACATATCGCCCTCATGCCTGTTCATCTGGCCGTTTTTGACCAGCTTATCCAGACACATGAAATAGTCAAAATACGAGATCTCATTATCCACAAAGACAAGATTCCACAGCTCGCTGAAACTCAAAGCCCGGTTTATGCGTGATGCAGCCAAAAGAATAAGCAGCATTATATCCATTTCACTGTATGGATTCTCATATTTCGCCATGATTTCCGTCCTTTCGTAAACACAAAATATTGGGTTACTCTTATTGTATCATATGACGTCAAAATATCAAAGCAGTTTTTATTATGTTGACATACAGGCAATTGAAATATAAAATGATTTCGACAGGATGTGAAATTATGAAATCAAATTACAAAACCAAAATGCTAATATGCCTGCTGCTTTTTGCAGCAATTGTTGCTCTCATGTTCTCCGGCTGCGGCAAGGAAACCGAAGAAGTTCCCTCCCCTGTTCCGGAAGTAACTGCCACTCCGGAACCTGCTCCCGAACCGGAACCTTCTCAGGAGCCTGCTCCCGAACCCACCGTGGAAATCATTCCTCAGCCCGAACCTGAGCCTGAACCTGAACCGGTACCTGTAATTGAGAATCCCAACCCTTTGACGGGACTTGCAATGCCATCCGACAGATTTCTCAACACCCGGCCTTACGCAATCATGATCAACAACCTTAAGGCCGCCCTGCCTCAGCACGGAGTCAGAAATGCCGATATCATTTACGAGGTTCTTGCCGAAGGTGGAATTACCAGAATGGTTGCGGTGTTCCAGAACCCGTATTATGCGGGCGACATCGGCAGTATCCGCAGCACACGTTCCTATTATCTGGACATTGCTGAAGGTCACGACGCCATTCATGTCCATGCGGGCGGAAGTCCTCAGGCCTATGAACTGATCTCTGCCCGGAGGATGGATAATATTGACGGTATTTCTGCAGGCTGTTTCTGGCGCGATCAGGAACGCATCAACACCAAAGGCTACGAACACAGCATGTTTACCTCAGGACAGAAAATTATGGAATATGTTTACGACCATGACTACCGTACAAAACTTCGTGACGGTTTCAGTCAGTCCCTGACCTTTGTGGATGACGGAACTCCCGAAAACGGTGTTGCTGCAGAAGTGGTGACCGTTGAGTTTTCCACTTACAAAACAGGCGTATTCACCTACTGGCCCAATTACGGAGTATACACCGCCGAACAGTACGGCGAAGCATACATTGACGGCGAAAGCGACAAGCAGGTCTACGCAACCAACGTTCTTGTCCTCTTTGCAAACCAGTATGGTATCCCCGGAGACCCCGAAGGCCGTCAGGAGGTTGAGCTTGTAGGCAGCGGTGACGGTATCTTTGCCTGCGGCGGCAAGGCCATTTACATCAAATGGTCCAAGGCAAGCTATGATTCTCCCTTTGTCTACACCAGGCTTGACGGTTCACCCCTTGAACTTGGCAGGGGCAAAAGCTACATAAACATCGTTCCCATCGGAAGCTATGTTTCTTCCGAAGCAAATACCGCCGAATAAAACGCAATAACAGCGCAGTCGTTTTAAGACTGCGCTGTTATTGTTATCTGTAATTCAATTTATCCGCAGCAGCCGCAGGATGTTCTGCCTGTAACACCGGCCACCGTTCCGTTGGTGCAGTCGTTGATCTCACACTCAGAGGGTGGGAAAAACTCTGCAGTGGGGAAACTGATGCTGTCGAAGATTTCGCAGGCGGTACCTGCTTCGGCGCCGCTGATGGCGGTGCAGTCCTTGTTGGGGATGCAGTAATCGTAGCTTGGGATAAGCAGCTGGGTGTCTCTTTCGAGGCGGATGATGCTGAACTGGCCAAGAGTAACCAGTACGCGTTTGCCTTCGCAGTTGCTTACAAGGGTATCTTCAAAGCAGCCGCATACGCAGGAAGGCAGTTCGCACAAATCACTTTCGGTGCAGTTGTTGCAGCAGCAACAGTTGCAGCAATTGCAGCAGTTATTGCAGTTGTTGCAGCAGTTGTTGTTATCGGTGGAACCGCAGACGTCCACCAACTTGACTTCCAGCAGAACAGGATCCAGTGCTTCGACGAAAGCCACAGGCATATTGGTTTTCATCATTTTCTGGCAATCCATTTCGCCCAGAGAAGTTTTGCTGGAGAAAATCTTTGCGGAACCTTCGCTGCCGAACAGCAGAACTCTCTTGGTAAAGGTTGCAAGACCGCAGACAGTTACGGGACGGGTGCTGCCCACAAATGCCTCCACGGTGATGCGATAGAAGAACTGGACATCCACGGAATAAAAGCCTCTGTTGAAAGGCACAGACTCCACGTCTATGTAAACATACAGCAGTTCAGCGCTTCTTGCTCTGATACCTGTGGCGGAGTTGATCAGTTCCTGGCATTCGTTGGTAAAATACACTCTCAGATCTTCGATGCAGTCCTTGTCTCTGCAGGCATCCATGATCTTCTTGGTGTGTATGCAGACCGCTTCTTTGATGGTATCAGCAGAGCCGGCAAAACCGGTATCCACCGGGCCTGCGCAAACCTTATCGGCCATATAGTATAACCTCCTGATTTAATTTTGGGTTTCGGTTCCGTGCCTCGCCGTGAACCTTACCTTTTCCATACTATGCCGCCGCTGTTTTTCGGTGCGTCTTTTCGCCATGGTATATTGAATTTCGCCCGCTCCTATGCGCCATCAAATGTAGACAAATACTATAATTTATGGTAGAATAACGGGAAATGTTTATTTAATCAGAGGTATGTCGATGCGCATTGATATTCTTGGCATTGGTTTTGACAATGTGACCTTTGACGAAGCTGTGGATAAGGGTTTTGAGCTTCTTTGTTCAGACGCTCCGAGCTATGTGGTCACTCCGAATTCCGAAATAGTATATGATTCTCTTTCCAACGGCGATTATGCAGATATCCTTAACGGAGCCGGCCTTGTGCTGCCGGACGGCATTGGTGTAATTTATGCTTCAAGGATTCTTGGCAGGCCGCTGAAACAGAAAGTTGCCGGTATAGATTTTGCCAAGGCTTTGATGAAGCGCATGGCAGAGTCCGGCAAGAAGCTCTACCTTTTCGGAAGCAAACCCGGTATTGCCGAAGCCGCTGCAGAAAAGCTTACGGCAGAGATTCCGGATCTTATTATCTGCGGCTGCCACGACGGATATTTTACCGACGACGCGCCCATAATTGAAGATATACGCCAAAGCGGTGCAGACTGCGTATTTGTGTGCCTTGGCGCTCCAAAACAGGAGCTTTGGATCAGGGATCACCTCAATGACACCGGCACAAAACTGATGATCGGTCTCGGCGGTTCTCTTGATGGCTATGCAGGCACGGTCAAACGTGCTCCGGACATATTTATTAAACTGGGACTTGAATGGTTCTACCGGCTCATAAAAGAACCTTGGCGTTTCAAGCGCATGCTGAGACTGCCCAAGTTTTTGTGGAAAGCCACCGTGGCATCATTCAAAGAAAGGAAAGGTAAAAAATGATATATTTGCTCTTGGCTAAAGGTTATGAAGAAATAGAAGCCGTTGCCCCCATGGACATTCTCCGTCGTGCAAAAATGGAAGCTCTGTACGTTGGCGTTGGCGGTCTTGTGGTTGAAGGCGCTCACGGCATCAATATTCAGGCAGACATCACCGTGGATCAGATGGATCTCGAAAACATGGATATGGTCATCATCCCCGGCGGTCTTGACGGCGTTAACAATGTTGAAGCCTCCCCTGCTGCCATGGCTGCCATCAAATACGCCATAGACAATGGCAAATACGTTGCCGCTATCTGCGCAGCTCCCACTATTTTGGGCAAACGCGGTTGGCTCGATGGTGTTAAAGCCACCTGCTATCCCGGTATGGAAAGCGATATGGGCGGTGCAGTTATGCAGAAGGATGCAAAATTCGTGGTTGACGGCAAGTTTATCACCGGTCAGGCTCCTGCAGCTGCCGTGGATTTCGGTCTTGCCCTCGTTGAAACCCTAATCGACTCTTCCATGAAAAAGACCATCATGCACTTCATGGTTTATTGATATGCTTTCAAAAAAAGAATTTCGTCAGCATATCCGCGCTATGGGAAACATTCGCCCCGAAGGAAGTCAGGCAATGGCCGAGCTTATACTCGGTTCCGACCAATACAAAAATGCATCTGTCATAATGGCGTTTTACGGTGTTGGCTCCGAACCCGACACAGTGCCACTGCTCAACCGCATTCTTATGGACAGTATACGCCTGTGCCTGCCTCTCACCTATGCAGGCGGCATCATGGACGCCCGGCTGATTACTTCTTTGGACGAACTCAAGAACGGGCGTTACGGCATACCGGAACCGTCTGATGAACTTCCCTTGGTTTCTGCCGACGAAATTGACCTTATTCTCGTCCCCGGGCTTTCCTTTGACCTTTCCGGTTACCGTATGGGTCACGGCGCCGGTTATTACGACAGATTCCTTTCCGGTTTCCGCGGCCACACTATCCGTCATTGCTTTGAAAGCAGACTAAGCGGCAGTATTCCCCGTGACGAATATGATCTGCCGGTAGACTTTATTGCTACCGAAAGCAGATTTATCCGATGCAACAGATAATTGGAGGACAATATGTCTAATCCCGATAACAGCAATGATTTTCTCCGGGAACTTCTCGGCGAGGATCTTTATGCAGAGCTGAAAGAAGACTCTTCTCCACCTGTGAAAGAA
>JAZULX010000235.1:0-9422 GCA_045603325.1 Oscillospiraceae bacterium
CATGCTCAAAGGGCGTACCTGCAGAGTAGACATGCCTGAGCTGTTGTGTCTGTATCAAAGGAGCCAATTACGCTTCCTCCGTTAAACTAATTTTCTTTTGTAATGTAATCGTACAAAACTTCAGCGCACTCGGCAACAGAAATCGCATCAAGCGGAAGTTCTGCACCAAGGCTGTTAAGTTCGTAAAGCAATGCTGTTGTGTCGGGCACGGTAAGACCGGCATCAGTCAAAAGTTCCACGTTGCAAAAAACGTTTCGGGGAACATCGTCAACAATTATCTTACCGTCAGACATAACGATAAGCCTGTCTGCCTGAGCAGCTTCGCTCATATGGTGGGTTATAAGGACAACAGTTATGCCCGATTCCCGATTCAGCCTGATTATCGTATCAATTACGTCTTTTCTTCCCTTGGGGTCAAGCATGGCCGTAGGCTCGTCCAGAACAATGCAGCGGGGTCTCATGGCAATTACGCCGGCAATTGCGATACGCTGTTTCTGACCGCCGGACAGCAGATGCGGAGCATGATCACGATAGTCGTACATACCAACAAGTTTCAATGCCTCATCTACACGCTGACGAATCTCGGCAGGCGGAATTCCAAGGTTTTCCGGAGCAAACGCCACGTCTTCCTCAACAACGTTGGAAACGATCTGGTTGTCGGGGTCCTGGAATACCATACCCACACTTCGGCGGATATTAATGATATCATCTTCATTGGAAGAATCATAACCGGCTATCCAAACCTTACCGCCGGAAGGCAGCAATACAGAATTCATATGCTTTGCCAGCGTGGATTTTCCCGAACCATTGTGACCAAGAACAGCAACAAACGAGCCTTCTTCAATTTCAAGGTTAAGATTTTCAAAAACCAGCTGAGCCAGATTCTCTGAGCTTTCGGGATATGCAAATGTAGTGTTTTCAAAACGGATAAGTTCGCTCATTTTAGTCCTTTCGCCAGCGTCCGGCACTGCCGCAAGGCAGTACAAGTCCGCTGCTTTCAACAGGCAGACCAAGTTCGTCGCATTCAACGATGCCGCCATGTTCTTTCTGAACGGTTACGCCGAGAATGTAACTGAGAACCGAGGGAGCAAGACCTGTTGTATAGGAATTGATTATTACAAAATCGGGATCGTCAGACAGTACTCTTGCACAGAGCTTGACAAAATCAAAAAGATCGTTTTCAAGCTTCCAGATTTCGCCTGACGGTCCTCTGCCATAGCTGGGAGGATCCATGATAATGGCATCGTATCTGCGTCCACGTCTGATTTCACGCTCAATAAACTTTGCACAGTCGTCTACTATCCAGCGGACAGGTGCTTCAGACAAACCGGAAGACGCCGCATTCTCTTTTGCCCAGGCAACCATGCCCTTAGCAGCGTCCACATGACACACCTTTGCCCCAGCAGAAGCAGCAGCAACGGTTGCACCACCGGTATATGCAAACAGATTCAGCACATTAAGCTGACGACCGGCTTTTTTGCAGCGGCTGCGGATAAAGTCCCAGTTGGCAGCCTGTTCCGGGAACAACGCGGTAATCAGTAATTCCATTGCCAACACCCAAAACCTCACCTCATCCTAATGTATCGGCCAGCTTTTGGGAAGATTATGCTTCGACCAGCTGCCACCACCGGTGGAAGATCGGGAATAAACCGCATCAGCCTTGTTCCAGCCGGGATGAGATTTCTTGGTATCCCATATTACCTGAGGGTCGGGACGCACAAGGATATACTTACTCCAGGATTCCAGTTTCTGCCCACCGGAAGTATCTAAAACTCTGTAATCAGTCCATTTATCGGAAAGCCACAAAATAAAACACCCACTTACAATTGATTCAATCATGGCATAAAGCCAGATATTAGATTATACCATTTATATGCCTTTTAGTCAATTGAAGCAGGTGTGTTCAGAGCCTATTCTCAGAAGAAAAATCCGCCCTTTGTTCTTGGAGTGCGGCACTTGTCTCTGTCTATGTCAATGAGAATTATATCGTCACCAATCCTTTTGATACATTCCCAAGGAATAAGGTAGTCATCTTCCCTGCCGAACAGACCGAAAAACCTGCATGGTCCCGGTACCACAAGCGCAACTACCCTACCGCAGGAAATATCTACTTCAAGGTCATTTACATATCCTATCCTGCAGCCGTCTCTGACATTTATGACTTCACGGCACCGAAGTTCTGCAATACAGCACTGCATATAAAACCCTCCATTCATTTGTAAACCATATGAATGGAGGGCTTGTATATATTCGGTTGATATCAGTCTCTAATTATGACCGGAATAAAGCTTTAATTAACTTTTCTGCTGTTTCCGCAGTATAAACCACAGCCTTGGACATAGACATTTCGGCAGTAATTTCACCACTTACAACAGAAGCAGCTGCAGAAACCCCAAGAGACATCATGTCGCATCCACTGCTTTCGATAATACCTGACAACAGAGCAGTCCGAATTCCAAGTTTCTTTGCTCGTGCAATAACCTTTTGAGGAGCTTTACCGCTAAGGGAGCTTGCGTCTGTCTTGCCTTCACCGGTAATTACCAAATCAGCGCCTTTTATCTTTTCGTCAAAGTCGTAAAGTTCCATAAGAGCATCGGCTCCGGACACAAGTTTTGCACCGCAAAAAGCCATCAGCGCTGCACCCATACCACCGGCTGCACCTGCACCGGGAATATCAGCTACGTCAGCTTTAAGGTCTCTCATCAGAATATCAGCATAATTCTTCATGCCTTCATCCAGAACTTTCACCTGCTCAGCATCAGCACCTTTCTGAGGGCCATATACAAACGAGGCGCCATCAGGCCCGCACAGCGGATTGCTCACATCGCACAGCACAACAAACTCAGTATCCTTGAGTCTCTCATCCATATGAGATGCGTCGATTCGTCTGATTTTGCCAAGATTCTCACCGCTGCCGCTGAGAAGTCTCCATTTGTCGCCAATAAAGCAAGCACCAAGAGCCTGAGCCATGCCTGTGCCGCCATCGTTGGTGGCAGAGCCGCCGATGCCAACGTAAATCTTTCTGCAGTCTTTATCAAGTGCATCCTTAATAAGCTGGCCGGTACCGTAACTGGAAGAACACATCACGTTGCGCTCCTCTTCCGGTACAAGAGTAAGTCCCGAAGCCTGCGCCATCTCAATAAAGGCTATGCCATCCTCTGTAATACAGTAGTTTGCATCAACCTTATATCCAAGCGGATCCACCACGGGAACTGTCACCATCCGGCCACCAATAATGCTGAATACAGCTTCGACTGTTCCCTCTCCACCGTCTGCCATGGGCAGTTTCACGGTTTCGGCATCGGGCATAGCACGCTTGATACCGGCTTCGATAGCTCCTGCCGCCATGGATGCGGACATGCTTCCTTTGAATGAATCGGGAGCGATTATTATTTTCATAGTTCGATGTTCCTTAATCTTGATTTTCTTTAATTGTAATTCCTCAAATCCATGCTGTCAACTTACATATTTTTACGAACAGCATTGATAGCGTTTTTCTCAAGCCTCGACACCTGTGCCTGGCTGATTCCCACCTCAGAGGCAACTTCCATCTGTGTTTTTCCATCGTAGAATCTTAACGCCAATATCTGTTTTTCGCGTTCTCCGAGGCATTTGATAGCTTCCTTCAATGCGATGGACTCAAGCCAATGCTCGTCAGTATTCTTTGTGTCCCTGACCTGGTCCATAACGGTTATGGGTTCTCCACCGTCTGAATATACGGGTTCATACAAACTCACGGGATCTGCAATGGCATCAAGAGAAAACACTACATCTTCCCTTTTCAGCCCCAATTCCTTTGCGATCTGGTCAACAGTCGGCTCTTTTTGATGCTCGTTGATATACCGTTCCTTAACCTGCAAAATCCTATATGCATTGTCACGCATGGAACGGCTCACTCTGATGGCGCTGTTATCTCTGAGATAACGGCGTATTTCTCCAATTATCATGGGAACTCCGTATGTGGAAAACTTAACGTCCAGACTGGTGTCAAAGTTGTCTATGGCTTTTATCAGTCCAACGCACCCTACCTGAAAAAGGTCGTCCGCATTTTCACCTCTGGAACTGAATTTCTGTATTACCGACAGCACCAGTCTCAGGTTGCCGGAAATCATCTTTTGTCTTGCTTCTTCGTCTCCATCCTTGATTTTCAATAGTAATTCCTTTATTTCGTCATTCTTCAAAACCTTGAGTTCCGACGTGTTCACGCCGCATATCTCAACCTTAGTGCGCAAAATGACCCCTCCGGAAATAATCTTCTGGTATTATTTCCGAAGGGGTCAAAGATTATTATATTTATTTATTCTTTACATCGATCTGAGTTGCGGGAGCTGAAATATTGTTCTCGCCCAGCAGTGCACTCACAGCATTGATAAGTTCAAAATAAACGTCCCAGTAATCCTCAGATTTGCACCATGCACGAAGCTGGAAGTTGATGGAATTATCGGATGCTCCCATAAGCAGAGCCGTGGTTGCAGGCTCGTTGACAACCTTTTCGTTGGCAGCAGCGGCCTGAAGCATAAGGCTTCTCACAAGATCGGCATCTGTTCCGAATCCGCCCTTGAAGTTAAGGTCAACACGGCGGAGCGGTTCTGCGGAGTAATTGGTGACATTACTGTTCATAAGGTTGCCGTTGGGGATAGTGATGCGCTTGTTATCCACAGTCAGAAGAACGGTATATACAACACTGATGGATTCAACAGTGCCCTCTTCACCGGCAGCAGAAACGTAATCGCCAACCTTAAAGGGCCGGAACAGCATCAGCATGATGCCGCCTGCAAGGTTACTCAAAGCTCCCTGGAGGGAAAGGCCGATTGCAACACCGGCAGAAGCCAGAACAGTGACTACAGAAGCCATGGGAATACCCATGATGCCGATAATTGTAATGACAAGCACCACATAAAGAGCAATAGAAATTGCGCTGTTCAGGAAACCTGCAACAGTGGGGTCAAGCTTTTTGAAGCCGTTAAGCTTAAACAGCGATTTTTTGATAAACTTGATTACAAACAGGCCAACGATGAGAGCAACGATGGCGCCGATTAGCTTACCGCCTACAGAAGTAGCCATAGCGATAAGTTCATTAAGAAGTTCCTGCATAAATTACATCATTCCTTTTCTTAGTATACCACGAACAAGCCGCAGCGAATGGATGATTATCCTTTCAAACTAATAGTACCAAACATAATATGTACTTTTCAAGGGCTATTCGAAGAACTTTGTCAATTATCAGTTTTTTCCTCTGTAAGTCTTTCACCCGTCTCAAAATTTGCAATACTGGAAAATCCCGAGGTGCCGGTTGGTCCTCGGTTTCCAACAGCAAGAAATTCATCCGGATTCTTCCCTTGAATAAGAACAGAGGTTTGATATGCTTGGGAATTCTTGTTGCCTCCGGCCATGGCTGAACTGAAATTGTCACGATAGAATCTGAAGTTCATTTTGTATGTCTTGCTTGTTGCTCTCACAACCATAACTATAGTTGCGACAAACATTACAAATACATACAACGCTTTATATCTATTTAGCATGGCCAATATCTCATAAAATGTAACGCTCCAATGGTGCTGATACATTGGAATAACGAGGCAAGCAGTTATAATAAAGAACAAAGAAAAATAAACCAGAATCGGATACAGCTTTTTGACAAACCTGAACTTATACCATTTCTGAAATCTGAGATATGCCTGTGCTCTCTCCTCAGGCGTTTCCTCATCGAATTTTCCAAAGTTGGGGTTAACGTCACGCTTTGGCAGAGGCAGATCCTGTGCCAGGTAATTCATCTGACCTGCCAGTGAAAAGGCATCAAAATCCTCGCCCTGTTTTACATTTTCTGCGCATCGAAGTATCTTTTCTAACTCTTCTTTCTGTTCTGAAAGCCGCTGTTTATAGTTTTCAAATACATCGGCAGTACTCTCGGGGCTGTTCATCATTTCAGATATTTCATCAATGGAAAACAGTGATTTTCTCAAAGCAGCTATGGCTTTCAGCCGTACAATTTCATTATCCGAATAATCCCGGTATTTTCTACCGTTGATCATTTCTGCCTCAGGTGATATTAATCCGCACTCTTCATAATAACGAATAGTCTTTGCACTTAAGCCGGTATTCTGCATTACTTCTTTGATTTTCAACGGAAACACCTCCCTATATACTCATATAGTAAACTGTTACCTAAGGGAACTGTCAAGAAAAACTTTCAAAAATGTGCTAAAACCCGGTACAGCCAATTGCTGTACCGGGTAAGTATTGATTCAATTAAATCTCACAAGCAGGAGTGTAGCCGCAAATCTGGCAGTACCAAGCCAACAGGCCTTCGGGATCGTCGTCTTCACAGTGACCGCCGTCCCAAATGATGCGGGCATTTACGTCTTTGCCCTTATTTTCAAGAGCAGTTGCAAGGTTCAGAACGGTGGGAACGGAAGTAGCACCGTCGACACCACCGTGGCGGATCCACCAGTATTTTGCGATACCGGGGTTATCATTCAGAACGTGCCACATGGGGTTAAAGATCTTGCAAATATGCTTCAGTTCGGCATCAACAACGGCGTTGGGATCGCCGGTGGCTTTCTGATGAGCAAAATCAGTAAAGTGACGGGCAGGTACTGTTGCGTTGCCAAAAACCAGAGTTTCAGCATTGTTCAGGGGGAATTCATCAAATGCGGGCAGATCTTTTTCGCGGCCTGCATGAGTTGCAAAGTCGGCAAAGGAGAACTTGTAGCCATCTCCTTCAACCTTGATCCAGGGATTCTTTGCAAGATATTCAGCCTTTTCGGCATCAGACTTCTTGCCCAGGAAGCGTTTGCATTCGGCATAGAGGTATTCTTCCAGCATATAATCAGCCAGGTTGTCAGATGTAAGTTTGCCCCAATCGCCATGACCGATAAGATTGCAGGAATCCAGATAATCGGCGTAGATAGCCTTCAGTTCAGCACTCATGGTCTGGTCGACGAGAGCAGGTTCCTGCTGGCTGAAGGGGCCGCCAGTGAACATTACATGACCCCATTCGAATTCATAAGCAGCGTCGCCGTTGTCAAGGTTCATAACGGGGCTGAAAGAAGCGGAACCGAAAATCTTATCGGAAGTCTCGGCAGCGCCGATTTCTTTCAGGTAGGAATCATATTCAGGGCTGTCACCGGAAGCCGCAAGCAGGCAGCTCAGACCGCCACCAGCACTACCTCCGTGAGTTACGATATGATCCATGTTGCCGGGAATGAGGCCAGCATTGTAACGCAGGTAACGGATAGCAGCCTTGAGGTCAACAGCACCTGCAGGAGCTTTGCCATAGTACTTGCCGTTCACAGCACGGGGATCGCCCTCAGGCCATTCGCAGTCTCTGCCACGGCAGCCGGCATTTACGCAGATAAAACCCATGGCAAGCGCCAAATTGGCAACGTAGTCGGGGCCTTTATCTCCGCCGGGACCTCCGGGACCGCCAGGACCACCAGGGCCGCCGGGTCCACCAGGAAAACCGCCAGGACCACCAGGACCACCAGGGCCACCGGGCATTCCGCCGGGTCCACCAGGGCCACCGGGACCACCAGGACCGCCGGGACCTCTGCCGTGAGGATCGTCATGGCCGAACATGGCATGTACGCCCTTATTGGCAGAAGCAGTGTAACCGGCAACGTTAACAGCGAACAGGATGGGAGAATTTGAGCAATCGATAGCCTTTCCGTCTACAGAAACGGGAACTCTGATGTCAAGGCTCTCATAATCATCATCAACGGGGTTGGCGCAATAGCAAATACTCTTGTATTCTTTGTATTCGACTTTTTTGCCTTCAACTTCCACATCTTTCATGGTGAAAGCAGAAGGATCAAAACGCAGTTTGTCAGACATATTGTCGTCTTCCTTTCTTTCAATATTCTGATTTACATTATAAGGTAATTAATACAATCAGGCAATTCCAATTCGTAATAAATTCTTTCCAAACCAAAATAGAAAAAGGAAAGATACATCAGCATCTTTCCTCTTGATTTTTCTTTCCATAAACTTTACTCATAATAAACTGAGTAACACCTATCCAGACACTGGAAGAAACTGCAGAAACGCAAATTGAAAACAGCAATGTCTGCAAAAATGCGGCAGGAAAATACGGAACAGGACCAATAGCCATAAAGGTCATAAAAAAGTTCATAAAAATACCCATAAGTCCGCCGGCTGCTAGATTGGAAACAAGATATGCGGGCACAGGTTTAGTATTGCAATGCAGCACTTTTGCAACCCACTGACCAAACTCTTTTACACGCAAAAACACTGTGAGCATTACGCCTGCACAGTAAGCGCAAACAAAGGTCTTTATTAATGTTTCAGGTGCAGTCTGCCCAATAAAAAAAGAAACGGTTAGGGTCATTGTTGCGCCTTGAAATACATTGAAAACAGCGGTGAAAAAATTATCAGGGCTTTTGTAGAACATGGTGTGTACATCCTCCACTATTTAACTTTAATCGTATTCTATACAATAAGTTAATAGTTGTCAAATTGAATCCTGAATACGAAAGCAAATAGTGAAGAGTGAATAGTGAAAAAGTAATAAGTAAAAATCGACAACCTTCTGTCGAAGATTGTCGATTTTGGGCAGTACGTCACATTTTAGAATCAGAGTTCGTCAATTTGGAATTTATCGACGTAATAAAACGCCTTTCATAAATTGTGTTTCATTATGTGTTTCGTATACTATTTTCTTTTCTTCTTCTGTGCATCCAATCAGTATTTTAATTTCTGAATCTTTCTTCATTAAATCAACAATGCACATTATTGCATCAACCTTTTTCCCGCCACTTCCTACCCACACATCTATTCCTGCACCATCCATAGAGGTCGTATCTTTCAAATATCCATAATCAACGCGATAAATAAAATCAGGATACTTGGGGTGCGAAGTTCCTTTTGGCCTATCAATTACAATTTCTGAATTATTCACCAATTCATCTAGCGCGTTCCAAAATTCAATATTATGTTTCATATTATCAATCCACTATTAATTCTTATCTGTCGAACCGGTTATATCAGATATAAGCAATAATTACAATTGAGTGCAGATGACCCACCGTCACTTATTCACTTTTCCTTCTTACTTCTTACTTTCCAAAAATCGACCCAAATGTTAGTGAAGAGTGAATAGTGAAGAAGTAATAAGTAAAAATCGACAACCTTCTGTCGAAGATTGTCGATTTTTGGCCTTACTGCCCCATATCTGCATAGCTATTTTAATATGTTAATTTTATTTATTGAAAGCATTTAATTACATCAGAACCTTTTTTTACAAATGCTATAAACTCGTCAATCTCTGCAGTTATTTCATAAGTGCCTTTTGTATAAACCTTTTTATCCTTTGTGAGAATCCATTCTCCGTCAGGAATATACACGGTTTTTGTTGTTTGTCCTTGTTCTACGATTGGCGCGAAGATGATATCATCACCGAACAT
>JAZULX010000236.1:0-3536 GCA_045603325.1 Oscillospiraceae bacterium
GTCAAAGCCTTCAACGGTGTCACCGGGAGCAACGCTGGCGCAAAGACCGCCGTTTGCGGCAGTACCGGTATCGTCGGTATTGTCGGCAACAAGAGCGATAAATGCTTCTTCTGTGCCGCCGTCGGTCTGCCACTGATCAAAAATCTTCTGGGCTTCTTCTTTGGCAGCTGCGTTGGCTTCTTCGGAAACGTTGCCTTCCTCGTCGGTCTCGAAAGCCACAAGGATGTGGCGGACATCCACAAGGCCGGTATCGTCCTTTGCAATGCCGCCGGCTTCGTATTCGGCAGCATAGGTGTCGTAATATTCCTCGATCTCGGCATCTGTAAAGCTCAGTTCGGCATAAACCTTGTCGGTATAGGCAGAAGACAGATAGGTTTCCTCGAGATAAGCGGCAAAGCTCTCAAAGGTGGAGCCTTCACCGTAGGAAGCAGCGATATATGCGTCAACGGATTCGTATTCGTATTCCTCGGCATAGGTCTGCAGTTCCAGCAGAGTCTGCTCAAGGGCTGCTCTGGATTCTTCGGGCAGCTCAAAGCCTTCGGACTGAGCCTTGAACACCATGGCTTTGGTCTGGATGAAGGCAGAAATAGCGTTCTCGATAAAGAAGTCCTGCCATGTCATGGTGTCGTCATACATCTGCTCAGACAGAGGCCGGGTAACATCGAAATAGGAAGCTATGCCGCCGGAATATGCGGCAATAACATAATAATACTGGCCCCAGTAATAGTAGTTTAATTCCACATTGTCCATGGTGTAGCCTTCGGATGCAACACGGGCAACGGCTCCGTCCAGCTGGGCTTCGGTGTAAGCCCCAAGGGCGCCGGTACCGGTCTCGTTGGTGATCTGTTCACCGGAAGCAGGTTCTGTTACAGCAGGCTCCACGCTGTTGTTATTGTTGCGGCTGCCGAGAACGGCGGCAATAACGGCAATAACAACGATCGCTGCAGCAACAGCAATATATATGGGAAGTTTTTTGTTTTTCTTTTCGGGCCGGGCAGGAGCTGCTGCGTTTTCAGCAACTTCAGCCTTTGCGTCCTCGGTCAGAGGTTCCTGGCACATGTTGCAGAATCTGGATTCGTCGGCAACATTTGCTCCGCATTTGGGACATATCACTTGTAAATCACTCCAATATAGTATTTTTTGCTCGTAACTTTCAGTTTAACATATCATTTGTATAATTGCAATTGATGTTATTCGGCAAGTATAAACTTTTTATGAACAAAGGTGTCAGATATACATTGTGCATATTCAGCAGATGCTCAGCAATGGTCAACTAAGAACTAATAGTTAATAACTAAAAACTGATGTATCGGCTTTCAGCCGATAGAATTAAATCAATTCGGCCTATGGCCGAATACACTGGTTCTTCACTATTAGTTATTAGTTATTTGTTCCCGAAAAAATTTGGTAAGGCAGAAAGAAGCATCACGAAATGCTGCCCTGTCAAATTTGACATTGATTGTTCCTTACATTATAATTATATTTTACCGCTTATGAGGAGAGGTTTCAAAATGGATAAGAAAATGACCCGCAGCCAGCAGGGTGCCGAAACAAAGCGAAAACTGACCGAAACCGCTCTGGCTCTGTTTGCCCAAAAGGGCTACAACAACGTGTCCATAGCTGATATCTGCGGTCAGGTCGGCGTCACCGTTGGGGTGTTTTATCATTATTTCCGCACCAAAAGCGATGTTTTCAAAAATATCTCTCTGGACGGAAATGAAAAGGTTAAAAATTACTGTTTTCAGGGAGAAACCTCCCTCGAGAAAATCGCAGAGCTGCTGGATTATTATGCCCAGATAACCCAGGAAATAGGCCGGGACACCATGAGCGTTATCATTACTCCCGCCAACAGCCTGATGTATACCGGCAACTATGCCGCCAAGCTCACAGCTTCGCTGCTGGAAGAAGGCCAGAAAAAGGGCGAGATCAACAGCAGTTTTCCTCCCGAGGTTCAGGTTCGGATGCTTTTTGCCATCGTCTGGGGAATCATCTGCCTGTGGTGTCAGCACAAGACCGATGACGACCTCAGAATCGCCATGAACGAAAGCCTCGCTCCCGCTCTGAACGGTCTCAAACCTTGACATATCCCTGTGCGGATGATATGCTGATTTTTGTTGAGTGCATTTAGTAAATCGATTTAATAAAGGACTGAGTACATATGGATTATCAGAAGCTGTATAACGAGAAAAAGCGAACCCTGCAGGAGTGTCTGGACCTTATAAAGTCCAACGACAATATCTGCTTCGGCAAGGACTGCAACGAACCCCAGAAATTCTGTGAGGCTCTTCACACCATCGCTCCCAGAGTCGAGAACGTCACCGTACTGAAAGGCCGCAGCAGTAATTACGGCTTTTTGCAGAACGACGGTATGGTGGGTCACATCATTACCCAGTCCGCTTTCTACGGCAGAGGCTGGGAAGAACCTCAGCGCAAGGGCAACTGCACTTTTGTGGCCTGCGACCTTTATGACCAGCCTTTCTCCTATAACGCCGCATATCCCCGGAACGTATATATCGCTGCCGTCACCCCCATGCACGAAAACGGCAATTTCCAGGTCAACCTCTCCCAGATGTGGGAAAAGGATATCGACCCCCTGTCCTGCGAACGTATCATCCTCGAAGTCAACGACCAGCTGCTGCCCGTTACCGGCGGCGTTGAGATAAACATTCAGGACGTCACCGCATTTTACGAAACCAGCTATCAGCCTCCCGAGATCCCCGACCTTGTGCCCTCCGATATCGAAAACATGATCGGTCAGCACGTGGCTTCCCTGGTCAAAAACGGCGACACTTTCCAGCTGGGCATCGGCACCCTACCCAACGCCTGCGCCACCTATATGATGGACAAGAAAGACCTGGGCATTCACAGCGAAATGTTTACCAACCTTATGGGCGACATGGTTGAAAAGGGCGTTGTTACCGGCGCCCGCAAGAACCTGAATCCCGGCGAGCACACCTTCTGCTTTGCCGGCGGTCTCCAGGGTCTTTACAGGATGATCCACGAAAACAAAAACTGCGTCATCCGTCCCGCCAGCTACGTTACCGACCCTAAGGTCATCGCCCAGAACGACAACATGATCTCCATCAACGGTATCCTGGAAATCGACCTTACCGGCCAGGTATGTTCCGAGTCCATCGGTACCCGTCAGTATTCCGGTCCGGGCGGCGGTTTCGACTTTGCTTACGGCGCTCAGCACTCCAAGGGAGGACGCAGCATCCTTATCATGCAGTCCCGCACCAAGAAGGGCGACGCAAAAATCAAATCCACCCTCACTCCCGGAGCTCAGGTCACCATCCCCAGACCTTACGCAGACACCGTGGTCACCGAATACGGCATTGCCGAGCTCAAGGGCAGAACTCTGATGGACCGCGTCAAGGCTCTCATTTCCATCGCCCATCCCGACGACCGTGACAGACTTCTGTTTGAAGCAAAGAAGTATATGTTTATAGTATGATAAAAAGCCGCCTTTTGGCGGCTTTTTATCATACAGGGGTCAGGGATCAGGGGGCAGGGATCAGTCTGAACCCGGAATCTGA
>JAZULX010000237.1:0-3667 GCA_045603325.1 Oscillospiraceae bacterium
AGGCCTCGTCACCGTATCTCTGTACATCACCGGCATTCTGGTAGCAGTCGTTTTTGCATTTCTGCTTAAAACCTTCGCCTTCAAGGGCGAGCCCGTACCTTTCGTCATGGAGCTGCCCAACTACCGTATGCCCGGTGTAAAAAACGTTGCTCGCCGGTTGTCAAAAAAGCGAAAGGACTTTATCACCAGAGCTTTTACCGTCATTTTCGTTGCCACCGTTCTGATCTGGTTCCTGCAGACCTTCGACGGCAAGCTGAATGTAGTGGCCGATTCCTCCGACAGCCTGCTGGCTGCTGCGGGCAGTCTGATCGCCCCCATCTTCAAGCCTCTGGGCTTTGGGGACTGGCGATTGAGCACCGCACTGATCACTGGTTTCATGGCAAAGGAAAGCGTTGTCAGCACTCTGACCGTTCTGGTGGGAGAAGCTTCCGCAATGGCAGCCTTCCTGACTCCCATGGGTGCCATCTCCTTCCTGGTATTCTGCCTGCTGTACACCCCCTGCGTGGCAGCCATCGCTTCCGTGAAGCGTGAGCTGGGCACCAAGTGGGCAGTGGGGCTGTGCCTGATGCAGTGTGCAGTGGCATGGATCGTCTCTTTTGCCGTGTACATGATCGGCGGCCTGCTGTTTTAAAGGAGCGCTTATGGTAACTGCGATTGTGATTGCCGCTCTGATCATTTGGGGCATTCTGGCCGTTCGCGCCATCCGCAAGGGAAAAACCGGCGGATGCAGCGGCTGCAGCGGTGACTGCAGCAAATGCTGCGGCTGCAAATAAGAGAAAATAGGAAACCGCCCCTCTTTCGGGGTGCAGTTCTTTGTTTGGAGTGTTAAATTTATATAGAGATGAATGTACGCAAAATTAGTTTGCGGGGCCTTCTACCAGCTTGCCGTCAACTACGTTGAAGTAGTTGGAAGCGTCCTTCAGCTTTACACCCTGATAAATCAGATCCAGACGAGAGGAAACGTAAATGTTTTCATCTGCTGCCAGACCTTCCTTAGTGGTGAAGGTGTTGTTTGCTGCCAGTTCTGCGAAGAACTTTTCCAGATTTTCGCGAACTTCGAAGTCGGTGTCGTCTGCCTTGATCAGACCGTCTTCGCCGAACAATTCACCATTGGTGTACATCTTGGTAACATAGATGGATTCGCAGGTGTTGTCCTTGATTTCGATTGCAGGCATTTCCACTGCTGCTTCCATTGCATCCAGGTTTGCGGTCAGGCCAACGGGAGACATGGGCATTGCGGTCTTAGCAGAGTCGATGGTATTGCCGATGATCTTGCCGCGGGTGCCGGAACCAATGTAAATACCGCCGCGTTCGAAGCTTGCATCAGACTTGTTTTCGGTCTTGATGTTATTGTTCAGTACTTCAGCATAGGTGCCGTCTGCCAGATATACGGAAGAGTTGTTGTTCAGGAATACGTCGTGAACAATGGTATTGTTTTCGATGATAACGGGTACATCGGTGGTGTTATGGATTTCGATTGCAATGCAGTCGCCCTTGGTCATGTTGCCGTTGCCATCATCCTTGCCGTTCTTGCAAACTGCCTTACCCCATTCAGAGGTAGTGATGTTGAAATTCTTAATGGTAACACCGCCGGTCAGAACTTCAAAACCGAAATCAATGTTTGCGCCGTTGCCGTCCAGAACCACTGCACGTTCGATGTTGACCTGAGCAGTTTCTTCGCCGACCGTGGTGAAGTCGTCAGCCAGCTTGATGGTTGCTTCTTCGCCTGCGATTGCTGCGTTCAGTTCTGCAAAGTTATGTACTTCAAATGTTTCGGGTGCTTTTTCGCCGCATGCGCACAGGCTAAACATCATAACCAGTGCCAATAGCAGCGCCATAATTTTTTTCATACTATTACCTCCTGATAATAAATTTTTGCTGCTGTAACAGCTTCCTTAGTAATAAGCTAACATGATTGCATACAATCCACAAGCTGTTTATATGTAGAATTTATTTCAATTTTTTACTGCAAAATGACATTTATTTCTGTAATATTTAAAGTTTTTTCAGAAATTCGAATCATTTTCTCTCACAAAAACCAAATATTGCATTTCAGCATTTTTCAGAAAACCGAAGGCTTTGTTTACACTTCGTCTCTTTCTTCCCCATAGCGGTTATGTTATAATATGACCGATTATTTCCAACAGTAATCCCCTCAAAGGAGGCTTTGATATGCCAACCATTTATGCAGTTGTTCCCTGCTACAATGAAGAAGAAGTACTGCCTCAGTCCGCTCGTATTCTGGAGCAGAAGTGGCGCACGCTTATGCAGGAAGAGAAAATATCCCCCGAAAGCCGCATCGCTCTGGTCGATGACGGCTCCAAGGATGCCACATGGAGCATCATCTCTGCTTTGTCCGAAGAACCCAACAGCATTTTCGCAGGTATCAAGCTGGCAGGCAACAAAGGACACCAGAACGCACTGCTGTGCGGTCTGATGACCTGTAAAGATCACTGCGATGCCGCTATCTCCATGGATGCCGACCTGCAGGATGATATTGATGTGGTGGACAAGTTTATTGACGAGTATAACAACGGCTGCGGTATTGTTTACGGGGTTCGCAACGACCGCACCTCCGACAGCTTTGCCAAGCGATTCACCGCAGAAGGCTACTATAAAATCCTCGAAATGTTGGGTGTAAACATTGTATTCAACCATGCCGACTACCGTCTGATGAGCCGTCCCGCTCTGGAAGCACTCAGTCAGTATCGGGAAACCAATCTGTTTCTGCGTGGGATCATCCCCGAACTGGGATTCAAAACCGCCATTGTGGAATATGCCCGCAAGGAACGTCTGGCAGGGGAAAGCAAATACACGCTGAAAAAAATGCTCCGTCTGGCCTTTGACGGCATCACATCTTTCTCTGTGCGTCCTCTGCGCATGCTGAGTATCATGGGTATGCTGGCTGTGCTGGTTGCTGTCATCATGGGCATCTACACACTGGTCAGCCATTTCACCGGCAATACTGTCAGCGGCTGGTCCTCTCTGATGATCTCCATCTGGTTTCTGGGCGGTCTGAATCTAGTGGCTCTGGGTATTGTAGGCGAATACATCGGCAAAATCTACGGCGAAGTGAAAAATCGTCCCCGATTCATCGTGGAGCAAACAAAGGGATTATAAAAAGGAAGCACATCTGCAGGTGCTTCAATAAAACAGTATCATAATATTTTCGAGAAGCGGCATGATTTCAGTCATGCCGCTTCCCAATTTATACAAACGCAGGGATTTTACTCGTCTTCTGCGCTTTGCTGTTTTTGCCTCAACATTTCATTGAGCTTTGCTGTGTTCCTTCTGGTTATGGAACAAATGATCACCCAGACTGCCAAATAGCCAAGAACAAAAATACCGGAAAAAACCAAAATCGGAGTTATGCCCCATTCCAGCCAGCCGTTAAGCAGATAAGTCCCCAGATAACTGATGTATAACACGCCGCCATGTATCAAAATTGCCACCATCAGGGGCAGCCGTTCGATCTGATAAAGGACATTCATACCACCCGCAAAAAAAGCAAGGACAGATAAAGAAACAATCCCAAGACAGACCTCATTAACTGTCAAGGTCTGCACGTCAAATTGATGCTGCAAAATCAGATAGAATATCGCTAAAACGATTGGGCCAAAACCGCAGGCAATCAAACCGCGACGGAAAAATTCCAAAACATTCTTTT
>JAZULX010000238.1:0-6259 GCA_045603325.1 Oscillospiraceae bacterium
TTTTCGGCTTCGCCTTCCTGACCCATGGATGCCCAAACGTCGGTTACGATGCAGTTGGCACCCTTGGCAGCTTCCTTGGGGTCACGACACAGCTCAAACTTGGCATCTGTGACAGTAGCCGCGAAAGCCAGAACTTCGGGATCGGGGTCATAGCCTTCAGGACAAGCAACGGAAACGTCCATACCCATTTTCAGGCCGCCGACGATGAGAGAGTTTGCCATGTTGTTGCCGTCGCCGATATAGCACAGCTTGGCACCTTCCAGAACGGTCATGCGTTCACGCATGGTCATCAGGTCGGCCAGCACCTGACAGGGATGGCAAAAGTCTGTCAGGCCGTTGTTAACGGGGATAGATGCGTACTCGGCCAGCTTTTCCACTTCTTCCTGATCGAAAGTTCTGATCATAATACCGTCGCAGTAGCGGGACAGGACACGGGCGGGGTCTTCAACAGGTTCGCCTCTGCCCACCTGAGAATGGGAGCTGGACAGGAACAGAGCATGACCGCCCAGCTGATACATACCGGTTTCAAAGGAAACACGGGTACGGGTGGAGTTTTTGCTGAATATCATGGCAAGGGTCTTGCCCTGTAAAACATTATGGGGACGACCGTTTTTAAGGTCGTATTTCATCTGGTCGGCAGTGTCGAGAATTTCGATTATTTCTTCCTTGGAAAGGTCAAGAAGTTTCAGAAGATCTTTCTTCATTTCAGTTCCTCCATTACTTTGGCGAAGATGGCAAGACCTTCGTCGATTTCTTCGTAGGTTATGGTCAGAGGCGGCAGGAAACGGATGGCCTCCTTGCCCGCTGTAAGGCTCAAAAGGCCGGCTTCGTCCAGTTTGGCAGCGGCCTCCTTGTTGCTCAGGCCACTGAGCACAACGCCCAGCATCATGCCCATGCCGCGAACACAAACAATATTGGGATGGTTAAGAGCCTCGATTTTCTCCTTTATGTAATTGCCCTTGGCAGTGACTTCTGCGATGGTTTCGTCATCCAGAATATCCAGCACAGCCTTGGCAGCTGCGCAGCAGATGGGGTTGCCGCCAAAAGTGGTGGCGTGGGTGGCAGCTGTGAAAACATCTTTTGTCTTTTCGCCTACCATGAATCCGCCCAGAGGCAGACCGCCTGCGATGCCCTTGGCAAAGCTGACAGCATCGGGTTTCAGCCCAAACTGCTGGAAGCAGAACAGGCTGCCGGTACGGCCTACGCCGGTCTGAACTTCGTCGATAATGAGCAGAACGTCGTTCTTTTCGCAGTATTCGGCAACTTTCGCAACAAACTCTTTTTCAAGAGGAAGAACGCCGCCTTCGCCCTGAACAAGCTCCATCATAATGGCGCAGACACTGTCATCCACCACGTCCATCAGACCGTCGAAATCGTTGGCTGCAGCGTATTTGAAGCCCTCGGTGAAAGGGAAGAAATAGTTGTGGAACACGTCCTGACCGGTGCCAGCCAGGGTGGAAATGGTGCGGCCGTGGAAGGAGTTTATCAGAGTGACCACGGTGCTGCGGCCCATGCCGTGTTTGTCAAAGCTGTACTTACGGGCCAGCTTGATAACACCTTCGTTGGATTCAGCGCCGGAGTTGGCAAAGAACACGCGGTTCATGCCTGTACGCTCACACATGGTCTGAGCCAGCTTTATGTAAGGCTCGGAATAAAAGATATTGGAGATGTGCCCCAGCTTTGCAGCCTGCGCAGAAATGGCATCCTGCCACGCTTTGTTGTTATAGCCGACGCTGTTGACGCCGATACCGGAAGCAAAGTCGATATATTTTTTGCCTTCAAAATCCCACAAGGTCGCTCCTTCGCCTTTTTCGATGGCGATGGGATTGCGGGCATAGGACTGAACCACATATTGGCTGTCCAGAGCAATAAGTTCCTGAGTAGTCATGGCAACCTCCCTGTTAGTGTATCATTGTACCGACGCCGCTGTCGGACAGAAGTTCGATAAGTATCGAATGTTTTATACGTCCGTCGATTATATGGGCGCTCTTGACGCCACTGCGAACGGCTTCAACACAGCATTCAAGCTTAGGTATCATGCCGCCTTTGATGATTCCTTCTTTGACAAGTGCAGGCACTTCGGAAGCACGGACGGAATTGATAAGGCTGTTTTCGTCATTTACGTCACGCAGCAAACCACGGATATCGGTAAGCAGGATTATTTTCTCCGCTTCAAGAGCGGTTGCGATCTTTGCAGCTGCAGTATCTGCGTTAATATTATAGCTGCCGGAATGGTCAGCTGCCTGGGCAACGGTGGAAATGACGGGAATATATCCGTTTTCAAGAGCTGCTGTTATGGGGTCCGTATTGATGTCGGTGATTTCTCCCACAAGGCCGTATTCCTCACTAAGCTGAACAGCTTTAATCATACCACCATCTATACCGCAAAGTCCCAATGCCTTGCCGCCCAGGTCGATGATGCGGGAAACCAGCTCCTTGTTCAGCTTGCCGCACAAAACCATCTGGACGATGTCCATGGTTTCCTGATCGGTGTAACGCAGGCCATTGACAAATTTGGATTCTTTGCCAACTTTGTTCAGCATATCATTTATCTCCGGGCCACCGCCATGAACAACCACAACTTTGATGCCAACAAGAGACAGCAATACGATATCAGAGATAACTGCTGCCCGCAGTTCATCGCTTATCATGGCGTTGCCGCCGTACTTGACGACAACCGTTTTGTTGTTGAACCGCTGAATATAGGGAAGCGCTTCATTAAGCACTGTTGCGCGGTCGATAACTGAATAGGACATGATTGTACCTCGCATGAATTAATGGGATTTTCCATCGCAAGATGGGGATTACTCCGCCGATTCAGGTCAGTATGATGTCAGCTTTGCTGACATTACTGACCTACGGCGTTCGGAATGACAGCGTAATTTGATTAACTGCGGTAATCGCCGTTGATGCGGACGTATTCGTAAGTCAGGTCGCAGCCCCAGGCTGTGGCTTCGTGGTCGCCTTCGTTGAGGTTTATCTCAATGGTGACCTCGTTCTGGGACAGAATGGCTTTTGCCTTGTCTTCGTCGAAGTTCTGACCGTCGCCCTGCTTGCAGACAACTATCTCACCCGCTGCAGACGCAAAAGCGATATCCACATATTCGGGACGGAACGGAGCCTTGGAATAACCCATGGCACAAAGGACACGACCCCAGTTGGCATCGGAGCCAAACATGGCCGCCTTGACAAGGCTGGATTTGATAACTTCCATGGCAATACGTTCTGCGCTGTCGTCACTGCGGGAACCGCAGACGTGGCAGGTAACCAGCTTTGTTGCACCTTCACCGTCTCTGGCGATTGCTTTGGCAAAGTGTTCATTGACCTCTTTAAGCGCAGCCAGGAACACCTGATAATTATCATCCTTCCACTCGATAAGGGGATTTTCTGCCATACCGTTGGCCATGATAACACACATATCGTTGGTAGAGGTGTCGCCATCTACAGATACTCTGTTATAGGTGACCTTAACGGTTTCTGCCAGTGCTTCGTGGAGAAGCTCGGGAGTGATGGCGCAGTCGGTGGTGATGAAAGCAAGCATTGTGCCCATATTGGGATGGATCATGCCGGAACCTTTGGCAATGCCGCCCATGGTAACGGTTTTTCCGCCGATGTTGAACTCAACGGCAAATTCTTTGGACACTGTATCGGTGGTCATGATAGCCACTGCTGCTTCATGGGAACCGCTTTCGTCGTCGGAAAGGGAGGCCACCAGATCGGGCATGACCTTTTCAACCTTGGTAATGTCGAAGGGGGCACCGATAACACCGGTGGAAGCTACGATAACATCGTCAGCCAGAATATTCAGATGCTCGGCTGCCAACTCACACATGCGCTCTACGCTCTCGTGGCTGTTGTGAGCAAAGGCGTTGGCGTTGCCGGAGTTGGCAATAATAGCCTTTGCCACGCCGTCTTCCAAATGCTCCATGGTAACGTAAATGGGAGCAGCCTTGACTCTGTTCAGGGTATACACGCCTGCTGCCGCAGCTTCACATTCGGAAACGATAAGGCATAGGTCGTATTTCTTTTTGCTCTTGATGGCAGCCTTTACGCCGCCTGCTTTATAACCTTTTGCAGCTGTTACGCCGCCGGGAATCTGTTTCATAATCAAAACTGCTTTCGCTTAGCGAAAGCCTCCTTTCTAACGGAATTGTGGCTGGTTTTGCAACGCAAAATCGTCACAGGAACTGGGACGAAAGCCACAAAACGATATTTGAAAGACTTGTCTTTCAAATGTTGCTCCATTACAGTCCGATGGTCTCTTCAAGACCAAGGCAAATATTCATGTTCTGCACTGCTGCACCGGAAGCACCTTTACCGAGGTTGTCGAATCTGGATACAACCTCAAGCCGTTCACCGCTGCCAAATACAAAAATCTGAAGCAGGTTGGAATCCACCACAGCATTGGCTTCAAGGAAGCCGCCTTCCGGTTCGTTTTCGGGCATTATCTGAATTAGCTGCTGACCTGCATAAAACTCAGTGTAAGCTTTTCTGATATCGTCGGCAGAAAAGGCTTTGGTAAGCTGACCCAGATGCAGCGGCACTGTGGTAGCCATGCCTCTGGGGAAGTCCGCAACCACAGGGTTGAAGATGGGCTCATGGTCGATGCAGCTTTGTTTTTTCATTTCCGGCAAATGCTTGTGGTTCAGGCCGAGACCATACTGGCGCGGGCTGAACAGCGCAAACTCCCGTTCTTCCGCTTCATACTGGGCAATCATCTTTTTGCCGCCTCCGGTGTAGCCGGTGATAGAGTGGCAGGTCAGATAAGCATCAGCGGGAAGTATCCCCATTTTTACCAGCGGATACACCAGAGAAATAAAGCCTGTGGCATGGCAGCCGGGGTTGGATATAAACTGACAGGTCTCGATCTTTTTGCGATGTTCCGCAGACAGTTCGGCAAACCCGTAAGCCCAGTTATCGGCAGTTCTGTGGGCTGTGGATGCGTCAATGATGCGTGTATGGTCATTGGTGACCAGTTTCACAGCTTCTCTTGCAGCAGCATCCGGCAGGCAGAGGAAAACCACGTCTGCCATGTTCATCAGTCTTGCCCGCTCCGATTCGTCTTTGCGAAGTTCGGATGCTATGGGGATTATTTCAATATCACTGCGGCTTTCAAGCATGGAGTCTATTCGCAGACCCGTGGTGCCTTTGCGGCCGTCAATAAAAACCTTATACATTTGCGTTCATTCTTTCATCAACAAATTGCTGGATATATGCCATCTGCTTTATTACCTGTTCGGCAGAGGGACCTCCCTCACTCTTACGCTCGTTTACGCAGGTTTTGAGCATCAGAGCATCGTAAATATCGGCGTCAAACTTGTCGCACACGGCACGAAAATCTTTCAAAGTCAGGGTTTCAAGAGTTTCACCCATCTTGATACAGGATGAAACAAGACGTCCGACGATCATATATGCGTCGCGGAAAGCCATACCCTTTTTGACCAGGTAGTCGGCACAGTCGGTGGCGTTGATAAAGCCTGCGGATGCGGCATTTGCCATGTTCTTGGGCTTTACGGTAAGAGTGTCCAGCATGGCTGCGAAAACAGGCAGGCAAAGCTTAACGGTGTCGATAATATCGAACAGGGGTTCCTTGTCTTCCTGCATATCCTTGTTATATGCCAGAGGCAGAGCCTTCATAACAGTCAGCAGGGTTACAAGGTCGCCGTAAACACGGCCGGTCTTGCCGCGGACAAGCTCTGCAACGTCGGGATTCTTCTTCTGAGGCATGATGGAGGAGCCGGTGGAGTAGGCATCGTCAAGCTCAGCATAACGGAATTCCCAGGAACACCACATGATGATCTCCTCGGAAAATCTGGAAAGGTGCATCATAAGAATGGAGCAGGCAGAGGCAAATTCAATGGCAAAGTCACGGTCTGACACGCCGTCGATGGAGTTCTGAGTGATGCGCTTGAAACCCAGTTCTTCGGCAACGTAGCGGCGGTCGATGTTATAGGTAGTACCTGCCAGAGCACCGGAGCCAAGAGGCAGCTCATCCATACGTTCCAGGCAGTCTTCAAGGCGGAGCACGTCACGACGGAGCATGTTGGCGTAAGCCATCATGTAATGAGCAAAAGTTGTGGGCTGTGCTCTCTGCAGGTGGGTATAGCCCGGCATAACAGTGTCGAGGTTGCCTTCGGCCTTTTTCAGCAGGACCTTTTCGAGATCAAGGATAAGGTTGATTATCTCGGGAATTTCGCGTTTCATGTACAGTCTGATATCCACAGCCACCTGGTCATTACGGCTTCTGGCGGTGTGCAGA
>JAZULX010000239.1:0-12275 GCA_045603325.1 Oscillospiraceae bacterium
GGATAGCCGTCGACTACGTCAAAGAAGACAGCGCATGGAAGATCTGGCATCTTCTGGACACTCCCGAAATCAAGCACGTTGCAGGCAAAAAGTGGTACGGCGGCTATGAACCCAAGCCTGTGGATCCCGCTTACGCCGAAATCGGCGAATTCGATTTCCCCAAGCCCAACGTACCCATGAAGGTCAACGAGCTGCTGAACGCCAAGCGTCCCGGCAAGCCTAATCCCCTTGCTCCCAGACCTTATGATACCTTTGCCAACACCTTCAGCTACGGAATATAACAGGAAAGGAGTGAACAGTAATGGCACATACCATGTTTGATAAGAAAATTTACTCCGATGCCGAGCGCATCCAGAGAGTATGGGATATCATCGAAATCAAAAACGTCATGGCTCTGCATATCTACTATCACTGCTACGCACGTCAGATAGAAGAGCTGGAAGATATCTGGGTTCAGAAACCAGAAAACAAAAAGACCGCTTCCTTTGGTCAGAGCCGCGGCTATATGCTGGGTTATGACAAAATCATGCAGGCATACGGCATAAACAATCTGAACAACCAGAAAAAGGCACTGGCAGAAGCCATCGCCAACGATCCCACCATCGAAGACTGCGAAGACAACCTGGGTCTTGGTCAGAGCTTTGTCCACGCCATCACCACTCCCTACATCGAGCTGGCCGGCGACGGTCAGACAGCTCAGGGCGTTTGGTACACTCCCGGTCACACCTCCGGCAGCGACAGACACGGCTATATGTATGAGAAATACTTCATCGACTTCATCAAAGAAGACGGCGAGTGGAAGATCTGGCATCTGTTCGTAGGTACCGATTTCTCAACTCCTCCCGGAGAAGGCTTTGGCGGTCCCACCGAGCTGGAACGCGAAAAGAATCCTCCCCCTCCCGGTCAGGGTTTCCCCGGCGGTCCTCCTCCCGGAGGCGGCAACAAGGAGCCTGATCCTTACTATTTCTCCTGCGACGCATACACTATGAAATTCAACTACTGTCACCAGAAACCCCTGCCCAAGCCCTACTGGACTTTCAGCGAAACCAGAAGCTATGGTCCCGACGGCGAAGAAGGATTCAGCTGGGACATGGTATATGGAGGTAAGTAATTATGTATGAACATCTTCCTCTTTCTCAGAGAATCGACCGAGCCGTAGCCGCCGTTGAGTGCGAAAAGGCTCACTCCCTCCACGTAGACTGGCATGCCGCCGGTATCCACAGAGAGGAATATACCGATTACTGGTCCAAGCGCAACGACATCACCTGGGCTCACGCCAGTGGTCAGATGGGCAACCGCTGGACATATTGGCAGAACTATGTTCTGGGCCAGGAATTGAAGGTTCTGAACAACTTCCGTCAGACAAAAGAGATTTATCCCGAAGTTGAAAACTGCCCCGACTGGCGTACCCTTAACGAGTACTCCAACCACTTCGTCACCTCTCCCATCATCGAGGTTGCCGAGGATGCTCAGAGCGCACAGGCTCTGTTCTACACTCCCGGCTACATCGCCGGTTTTGCCAGTGCCAACGGTCAGCAGCGCTGCATGGTGCTGTATGAACGCTACGGCGCCGACTTCGTTTATGAGGACGGTCAGTGGTTGTATCTGAACCTGCGTGTCTGCCCCGATATCGGCGGCCAGATCGATGGCAGCGGCTTTGCCGAAAAGGCTGCCGGCGGTGGTCCCGGCGGACCCGGAGGCCCCGGTGGTCCCGGCCCCGACGGTCCTCCTCCCGAAGGCGGTGAAGGCGGCGAAAAGAAGGGTCCTCCTCCCCAGCAGGGCAATCAGGTGGACATCAGCGCTCCCAACGACATCCCCGGTCCCCTGTACAATCAGTGGTCTCCCACTCAGATGCCTCAGCAGGAGCCCAGACTTCCCATGCCTTACAAAACTCAGGCAGATATCCGTCTGAACAGCGATGTGAAAACTCTGTAAAAGAAAGCCCGGCAAATGCCGGGCTTTTCTTAGGGATTAGTTATTAGCGGTTAGGGATTAGGGAAATGTATCGACTTCGTCGATGATTGAATTTGTTTACAAATCATTGATTTGTAAACTCCTGTCACTAACCCCTAATCCCTAAATCCTAACCCCTAAATAAATAACAAAAACCGCTGCGATGCAGCGGTTTTTGTTATTTATTTAGGTTCATAACCGGGAACACCAAGGATACGGACTGCGCCAACATAGCGCATTGAGTACCACAGGCTGTCCATAGAGGTTATGGTGATGCCGTCATTACTGCTGGCATGGATGAACTGGCGGTTTCCTATGTAGATGCCGGAATGGGTGGTCTTGGCTGTATCGCTGGAGGTCCAGAACAGCAAGTCACCTGCCTGAAGATTGGCTTCGTCTACGCGGATGCCGTCTTCATACTGATCGTCGGAAGAACGGCCGACAGAAATGCCAAAATGCTTATACACATACTGGACAAAACCGGAGCAGTCAAATCCGCTGGGATCGGTGCCGCCGTATACATAGGGGCAGCCAATCAAGGTGCTGGCATAAGTCAGCAGTGCCTGTGCATCGGCACTGGCTTCGGTCAGAATAATGTCAGAACTTCCTGCGCCAAATTCGCTCAGGATTACTGCAAAGGCGTTCTGGGAAGGTGCGGAAACGAAGTTTACATACTCGCCGGAAATATAACCGATCTGGCCGGCATGTTCAACCTTGAACCATCCGTTTTCAAGACCAATGACTTTCAGCTGAGCACCCTCTGCCAGAGAAGTGATAACTGCTGCATCGGTGCTGGGAGCTTTACGGAAGTTAAGCAGGGTGACATTCACCACTGCCGTACCAAGCTCGCAATCCATAACCTGCGAAACATCAAGATATTCGCTGCGCATCCAGCCTTCGGTCAGATTGCAGTTTACTTTATACCACAAACCGTCTGCCTGCTCGCTGGTCTCCAGAAGAAGAACACGGTCGCCTGCAGTTGCGGTAAGGAGTATTTCAGATTCGGTGGAGGCTGCCTCCCTCATACGCAGAGCATCCACATTTACGGTGCCCACACCGAGGCATGCGGCAGATGCACTGACAGCCAATATCATGGCAGCCACAACAACAAGTGACGCCATTTTTGCTATACGTTTTGCAAATTTCATAATTATCTCCTGTTACTTTTGTGCCAAAGCTCTGGCAAGCCAGACAGCACCCACGTCAATAGCGGAATACAGTCCGTCTTTTTCAGTCTTTTTAACGATCCTGTCTTTTGCTCTGGCATCAGGGTCGGTCAGCTGGAGCTGAACGGCCACTTTTGTGGCAACGGGGAGATCGCCCACCTGTTTGGATTCCAGGATCTGCATCATAATGATATATTTATCGGTCATGCTGCCGTAGTAAATCAGATTGTCTTTGCGGCGAAGCGGATAGCCTTTGTAAATCAGTGTTTTGCTTTCAGTGCCCATAGTCTACCCCTTTCGTGAGAGTTGTAACCAAATTGTAACACATTGAATACAATCTGTCAACACATCACAAGATAAAAATTCCAGTTTAGTCTCTGGTTGAAACGGTTTTGATACATAACAGGATTTGCAAACCATATTATGTTAATCATACATTAAAAAAAGCAGGACGTCAATAGAAAATCAACGTCCTGCTTTGTTGGAGCATATAATTTTCAGCTTATTCGCTGAACAGATAGTCTTTCACCAGCTGGCGCAGCAGCTCGTCGCGGTCAATTTTCCGGATGAGCGCTCTGGCACCGTTATGGTTGGTGATGTAGGTGGGATCTTCGGACAGAAGATAACCGACAATCTGATTGATGGGATTGTATCCCTTTTCGCTGAGAGAATTATATACCGACATAAGGATATTTTTTGTTTCCTCATCCCTATCGTTGAGTGAAAACTTAATAGTATTGCTGTGCATCCGGCTACCTCCTTATCAAGATGTTTTTCAGTGATTATATTTTATACCAAAAAGCATCAATAGTAAACAGCTGAATGTTACGTTTCCATTACAATTATCTCAGAACGGCTCCGCAATCGGCTTCCAGCGCTTCCAGAACAGCTTTGACTTCGGCTTCTGCATCCGCATCGGTCAGAGTGCGGTCGTCTGCACGGAAGGTCATGGAGAATGCCAGGCTCTTTTTGCCTTCGGGGATACCGGGGCCCTGATAAACGTCGAACAGTTCCACGTTTTTCAGCAGTTCACCCGCTCCTCTGGCGATGCTCTTTTCAAGCTGAGCCACAGTGCAGCTGACGTCACAAACAACTGCGATATCACGGGCGACTGCGGGGAACTTGGGCAGCGGCACATACTGAGGATCGCTCTGCTGGGTTGCCAGCATGGCAGTAAAGTTAAACTCTGCGCAGTAAACTTCGGTATCTATGCCGTAGTTGGCCGCCACCAGGGGATGGATCTGGCCCACGACACCAACCTTTTCGCCGTCAACGGTGACAACAGCGCAGCGTCCGGGATGGAAAGTGGGGTCATTCTTTTCGGCAGTAAACTCAGGTTTGCCGTAGTTCATGGACTTGAAAATAGCCTCAACTTCGCCCTTGAGGGTGAAGAAGTCTCCCTTGCCATACATACCCATGGACAGATAAATGGGTTCTTCAGGCAGCTGCTGACCTTCCACAGGCAGATATACTCGTCCGGTTTCATAGAACTTTACGTTCTTGTTGCGATAGTTCCAGTTTCTCTGGAGAACTTCCAGCATGCTGGGCAGCATGGAGGTACGCATAACAGAAGTGTCTTCGCCCAGAGGATTGATGATACCCAGAGTGTTTCTCAGGGGGCTGTTTTCGGGATAGCGCAGCAGATCGGCATTCTTGGGAGACACAAAAGAATAGGTCATGATCTCGGAATAGCCCATGCCGCGGCACAGCTGACCGACACGGCGCTGGGCAACATCTATATCGTGCATGAAGCCCATTTCGGTGGCAGCTTTGAACATGGTGGTGGGAACTTTGTCGTAACCATAGAATCGGCAGATCTCCTCAGCCAGGTCAGCGTTGCATTCGATATCCGCACGCCATGAGGGAGCGTGGACAGTGTAATCCTCATCAACGGTAAAGCCCAGTTTAACAAGGACGTCCTTCATATAATCGGCAGAAACATCAATACCGATGAGTTTGTTGATCTTTTCGGGTTCAAGGGGCAGGGTTGCAGGTTCAGGCATATCGCCAAGCACGTCGATAATGCCATCCACGACCTTACCGGCACCGAGCATTTCAACCAGTTCACATGCACGCTGAACGGCGCCCATGGTGTTCTGGGGATCAAGACCTTTTTCAAAACGGCTGGATGCGTCGGTACGCAGGTTCAGCGCGACAGCAGTGGTGCGGACAGAGGGACCGGAGAAGCAGGCAGACTCGAATACGATAGCCTTGGTGTTCTCGGTGATCTCGCTGTTTTCGCCGCCCATAACGCCGGCAATGCCAACAGGGCCGATGGTGTCGCAGATCATCAGCATGTTGGGCTTCAGGTTGCGTTCCTGACCATCGAGGGTGGTAACGGTCTTATCTTCACCGGCACGGCGGACGATTATCTTGCCGCCGCGGATGTAGTTATAGTCAAAGGCATGCATGGGCTGGCCGTATTCCAGCATGACATAGTTGGTGATGTCAACGATGTTGTTGATGGGACGAATGCCCATTGCGCGCAGTCTGCGGCGCAGCCATGCGGGTGAAGGCTCGATCTTGATATCGGTGACCATTCTGGCGGTATAGCGGGAGCAAAGGTCAGTATCCAGCACTTCAACATCCAGGTGGTCATAGATATTGCCGCCCGCGCCCTTGACTTCGGGAACGGGAACATTCAGTTCAGCGTCGAAAGTTGCAGATACTTCACGGGCAAGGCCGATCATGCCAAAGCAGTCGGCACGGTTGTTGGTGATCTCAAATTCCACAACAGTGTCGCCAAAACCGATAACGTCTTTAATATCATCGCCGGGCTTGCAGTCCTCTTCAAGAATGAAGATACCGTCTTCGATGGCGTAGGGGAAGTCACGAACTTCAAGACCCAGTTCAGCCAGAGAACAAAGCATACCGTTGGACTCTTCCCCTCTGAGCTTACCGGCTCGGATGGTGATATCGCCGGGAAGAGTTGCTCCGTCCAGAGCAGTGGGACAAAGGTCGCCCTCTTTTACGTTCTGGGCACCGGTAACTATCTGAACGGTTTTGCCGTTGCCCACATCCACCTGGCAGATCCACATATGGTCGGAGTTTTCGTGGCGTACAATGGAAACTACCTTACCTACAACAACGTTGGATATTTCACTGCCGGTGATTTCATAACCTTCGACCTTGGAACCGGACATGGTCATGCGGTCGCAGAATTCTTTATTGGATATTGACTCGACGTCAACATAATCAGAAAGCCATTCACGGGACAAATTCATGATCTATACAGCTCCTTTCTGTTAAAACTGTTCCAGAAAACGCTTATCGTTTTCATACAGCAGACGCATATCGCTGATGGCGAAACGGCGCATTGTAAGACGCTCGCCGCCTACACCGAAAGCAAAACCGGAATACTTGTTAGGGTCGATGCCGCAGGTTTCGAGAACCTTGGGGTGTACCATACCGGAACCCAGCAGTTCGATCCAGCCTTCGCCCTTGCAGACACGGCAGCCTTTGCCGCCGCATTCGAAGCACTGAACGTCGACTTCGCAGGAAGGCTCGGTATAGGGGAAGTGATGGGGACGGAAACGAACCTGAACTTCCTGACCGAAAAGCTGCTGAACCATCTGGGTAAGAGCGCCCTTGAGGTCGCCAAAGGTGATGCCTTCGTCAACAACAAGACCTTCTATCTGATGGAACATGGGGCTATGGGTAGCGTCAACCTCGTCCTTACGGTAAACACGGCCGGGAGAGATGATGCGGATGGGAGGCTTGCGCTGTTCCATGACACGAACCTGCATGGGGCTTGTCTGGGTGCGGAGCAGGACTTCCTCGTCTTCCTGAGTATAGAAAGTGTCGGAACGGTCTCTTGCAGGGTGGGTCGCGGGGGTATTGAGTTTGGTGAACACGTATTCAGCCAGCTCAATTTCAGGACCGTCGATGACTTCGTAGCCCATGGCGGTAAAGGTGTCGCGAACTTCGTCCATGGTAAAGGAAATGGGATGGCGATGGCCTTCCTCAACGGCAGTGCCGGGGATGGTTACGTCAATGGCTTCGGCCTCAAGACGTGCGTTGAGGGCTTCGGCCTCCAACTTGGTCTTTGCTTCTTCCAGAGCTTTTTCGATATCTGCCCTGCATTCGTTGGCAACCTGGCCGATAACAGGTCTTTCTTCTGCGGAAAGCTTGCCCATCTGTTTCAGAACAGCGGTAAGCTCGCCCTTTTTGCCAAGTACCTTGACACGCATTTCTTCCAGCTCAGCAGTGGAAGCAGCGGATGCAAAAGCAGCCAGTGCATTCTGCCTGATCTGTTCAAGCTGAGTTCTCATTAGTAATTACTCCTTTTGGTAATTGATTTACAAAATAAAAAGACCCTTCATCCCATCAATGGGACGAAAGGCTATCCTTCCGCGGTACCACCCGCATTCGCACCGAAAGTGCGCACTCAAAACCTTTAACGGAGTCACCCGCCGAAGCCTACTGATACTTCAACTACGGAGCTCACGGGCGAAAGCCAAAGCAAACATCCGCAGACTGCTCGCAGCTTTTGCAGCCCTCTCTGAAGCGGAATCCATTTGCCCGACACCCGGTCATTGCTTATGGATTTAAAATTGTCATCACTCTTTATAGCACAAATTTGTGATAGTTTCAAGTGCCGATTCATTATAATATTTACTTTTTCGCCAAATCAGGATATAATTATGTGCAGTTTATCTTATGGAGCGTGATCTAATGTTTGATACTTTTGTCGAAGAACTCATAACAGTCCACACCACAGGCAAGATCCTGCTGGCGAAAATCGGCGTTGTCCTTGCAGTTATCGTTCTGACCATTGCCGTATTCTGGTTCATTCCCGCCATTCTTCCGCTGATGTTTTCAATTTTCGTGGTTGGCGCATATTTTGCCATCAAGTTCCTGAACGTTGAATACGAATACGCCTTTACCAACGGCGAACTGGACGTGGATAAGATTTTAGGCAAGCGTAAGCGTAAACGCATGGTATCCACCGACAGCAAAAGCATCAAACTCATGGCTCCCTACACCGCCGACTACGAGTCTGACGCCACTGCATACAATGTTGAATACACCTATGACTTTTCCTCAAGCCCCTCTGCAGCAGGCCGCTGGTTCGTTATCTTTGAGGATAAGGACGGCAAGCTGTGCTTCATGGTCATGCAGCCTTCCGAAAAGCTGAGAACTGCCATGAAGAGCTATCTCCGTCAGAAAATGAAGGGTGCATAATTGCGCAGGTGATGACAATGGATATCTACAGCGCACAATCCATGAAAAATATTGACGCATATGCCATCAACACCATGGGCATTCCGTCAGACACATTGATGGAAACTGCTGCCGGGCTGGTTTTTGCAAAAGCAGAAGCTTCTTTTGGCAGTGTTGCAGGCAAAAACTGCGCCGTATTCTGCGGCAGCGGCAATAACGGCGGAGACGGCGTTGCCATCTCCCGGCTGATTCTGGAAAACGGCGGCAATGTCCGCTGCTTCCTTATTGGAAAACGCGAGAAAATGACTGCCGACTGCCGTCTAATGGAGCAGCGTCTTGAATCCGCAGGCGGCAAGGTTGAAGAATTCGACCTCGATGCCGCCAAATCATGGCTCAGTTGTTGTGACCTTGTTTTTGACGCCATGTTTGGCATCGGATTGAATTCCGATATGCGTTCTCCTGGCGCTGACGCTGTGTCACTTATCAACGATTGCTCCGGAAAAGTTGTTGCCGTGGATATTGCCAGCGGTGTTGCCAGCGATACCGGCGCAGTTTTGGGCTGCGCAGTCAAGGCTGATCTGACCGTTACATTTACTGCACCCAAGGCAGGTCATCTCCTCCCTCCCGGTCGTTTCTGCTGCGGTCAGCTTGAAGTGGCAGATATTAACATCCCTGCCGAAGCCATTGCCACCGAGCAGCCTTTGGCAAAAGCCGCCGACGGTTCTCTTATTTCCCCATTGCTGCCTGAACGCCCTCAGGACTCCCATAAAGGTGATTTCGGCAAGGTCCTTATTATTGGCGGCAGCGTGGGCTACACCGGTGCGCCTTCTATGGCTGCAAAAGCTGCCCTGCGATGCGGCAGCGGTCTGGTTTTTCTGGGTGTACCGGAAAAGATTTACGCCATTTCCGCAATTAAAAACGACGAAGCCATGGTGTTCCCGCTCCCCTGCGACAGCAGCGGAAAGCTCACTGCGGATGCTGCTGCCGAAATACTGGACAGGCTGAACAAAGTTGACGTGTGTCTCATCGGTCCCGGTCTTGGTCAGTCCGACGAACTCGACAGCCTTGTATATCAGATAATATCCAACTCAAAAATCCCTCTTGTTATAGATGCGGACGGCATAAATGCCCTGTCCCGGAATATAAATGTATTGAAAACGGCTGCATGTCCTGTGGTACTCACTCCCCATGACGGCGAATTTGCCAGACTCGGAGGCAGCGTGACAGACAGAATAACGGGAGCAAAGAATTTTGCATCCGCAAACGGCTGCATTCTCGTTTCCAAATGTCATCGAACCGTAACCGCAGCCTCCGACGGCTCAGTGGTTGTAAACACCACCGGCAATGCCGGTATGTCTGTGGGTGGCAGCGGTGATGTGCTGGCAGGCATGATCGCCTCCCTCATCGGGCAGGGGCTTTCACCCTTTGAGGCTGCTTATGCTGCCGTTTGGCTCCACGGAAAAGCCGGTGATTTGTGCGCTGAAATGATTGGTCAGTACGGAATGCTTCCTACCGATATCATCGATGCGTTGCCTGGTTTGCTGCCGTAATTATGTAAACCAAAAGGAGTTGTATCTGGTGCGGAAACTCGCAGCTTTCGCACTGATGATGACCCTGCTGTTTTCTGCCTGCAAAACAGCAGCCAACGATCCCGGGCAGGCAGCTTTGGATATTCGCACCCGGCTTTTGGCCGACGGCGGTATCAGTCTTTGCGCCGATATTCAGGCAGATTTCGGTGAAAAGGTATATGACTACCGTCTTGAATGTGCCTATTCCTGTGACGGAAGCAGTACCGTTACTGTTGTGGAACCGGACATTATTTCCGGCATTTCTGCCACTGTCAGTCAGGAAGGCACTTCCCTGTCTTTCGACTGCATAAGTCTCAACACCGGAACTCTGGAAGGTACAGAGCTTTCTCCGATGGGTGCTTTACCTGCCATGGCTGAAGCATGGTGCTCGGGCTATATTTCCAACACCTGTGCCGCACAAATCGACGGCGCAGACTGTTATTTCGTCAGTTATCTCACCGGAAGCGGTTCCGACGAGCTGGAGATCCGCACCTGGTTTGATAAAACCGCTCTGCTGCCTGTTTACGGCGAAATCGTATCCGACGGCAGCGTGGTCATATATGCAAGTTTCAATCAATAAAATACACTAAAGAAAAGAGAAGAGGCGTTTATAATGCAGCATCTGCTGAAAAGAACCTGGGCAGAGATAGATCTCGACGCTCTGGAATTCAACTACAAATCCCTCAAGGCTGCCATGCCCGAAGGCTGCGGTTTTGTGGGCGTTGTCAAAGCAGACTCCTATGGTCACGGTTCCGTAATGGTTTCCAAAGTCCTTGAGCAGCTGGGTGCCAGATATCTGGCAGTATCCAACATTGAAGAAGCCATTCAGCTTCGCAATGCCGACATAAAGCTGCCCATCCTCATCCTCGGTTTTACTCCCGCAGAGTTTGCCGACGAACTGGCAGATTACGGTATAACTCAGGCCGTCAATGATGTGGACTATGCAAAAGAGCTCAACAGCCGTCTTGAAGGCAAGGGCAAAAAGCTCACCGTACATATCAAGGCAGATACCGGCATGAGCCGTATGGGTTTCACCACTTACGGTGAGTTTGACCATTCCGTCGAAGGCGTTGTGGAAGTCTCCAAACTGCCCAACCTCGACATCGAAGGTATCTTTACTCATTTCGCAGTTTCCGACGACACTGATCAGAGAGAATACACCGAACTTCAGTACGGTCGTTTCATGAATCTTATCGACCGTTGTGCAGAAAAGGGCATCACCTTCCGTCTGCGCCACTGCGCCAACAGCGGCTGCACCATCAACTACCCCGAAAAGGCTCTGGATATGTTCCGTCCCGGTCTGGCCACCTACGGTCTGTACCCTGCCGACAAGTTTGAGCGTGATGTCGAACTGCGTCCTCTTATGAGCCTGCGTTCTTCCATTGCTCAGATAAAGGAATTCGAAGCCGACGTTACCCTGAGCTATGGCCGCACCTATACCACTCCCTCCAAGCGCCGTATTGCCGTTATCCCCATCGGTTACGCCGACGGATATCCCCGCCGTTTCTCCAACAGCCGTGAGTTCCTTGTATGCGGCAAACGTGCTCCTCAGGTAGGCCGTGTCTGCATGGATATGTGCATGCTGGACATTACCGACGTTCCCGAAGCCAAGGTTGGCGATGTGGTCACCATTTTCGGACGTGACGGCGATGAGTTCATCCCCATGGACGACCTGGCAAATCAGGCTCAGACCATTACCTACGAAATCGCCTGCGATATCTCCAAGCGTGTGCCGAGACTTTACCTCAAAGGCGGCGAAGTCGTAGACGTGCTGCAGTATATTGTTTGATAAAAAAGGTTCTGCCTCAAAATGGCAGAACCTTTTTTGCATTAATTACAAAATAGCATTGCCACCGAACATTGTCGCACCGTGTCGAATATACTGCTAAGGGAGTTGATTCCCGGAATGTATATTTTACCGTCAACGGTGGAAGAATCTTAGTACCCCGATTACATAGGTGATCGGAGGAACATTTTCCTCGGAGTGTGACAATATGGACCAAAACGTCAGACGGGGCGATATATACTATGCCGATCTCAGCCCCGTGGTCGGCAGCGAACAGGGCGGCACAAGACCTGTACTTATCGTTCAGAACGATACGGGCAACCGTCACAGCCCAACAGTTATCGCCGCCGCAATTACATCTCAGATGAACAAAGCCAGACTTCCGACTCATATCGAACTGGCAGCAAGTTCCTATGGTCTCACAAGGGATTCCGTGATACTATTGGAACAAATACGCACCATCGACAAAAAAAGACTTCGCGAACACATGGGAAGGCTGGACGATACCCTTATGAGCCAGGTAGACAGTGCAATCGCCGTTAGTTTTGGCCTGCACGATGAGCTGGTTTAGTCGTCGTTTAACAACAGTTTTGCAAACTGTTGTTACACGGTTCTTTCGGCCTTCTGCAGCGCACTCGC
>JAZULX010000240.1:0-2028 GCA_045603325.1 Oscillospiraceae bacterium
AGATCCAGCCCCTCCAGATAAGCTTTTACCAATGCGGCGGAAAAGGCATCACCGGCGCCGGTGGTATTGACGGCGGGAACATTCAGCACAGGCAGGGTCAGAGACGTGTTTTTGTCTGCACAGTAAACGCCGTCAGCGCCCAAAGTGATAAAAACGTTTCTTAACCCTGTTTTCAAAAACTCGTGGGCAGCTTCTTCCAGCGAATCTTTGCCGGTGAGCAGCTGAGCCTCCAGCCGGTTGGGCTTAAAGGTGTTCAGACTTCCGAGACTGGACAGGAGCCGTGGTGCTTTGGCAGCGGAAACTGCATCGGCAAATATGGGCACAGTGCAGCGGGATGCCAGAAACTCGATGCTTTCCTGAGCAAGGTTTGCATCCATCACCAAAGCATCACCGCCGTTGATAATGTCCATCTTTTGGCTCAGAACTTCAGGTGTCAGCAGGGCAGAAGGCTCCATATCAGAAACGGCAGCCAGCATATCACCGTCGGCGTCGTTTATGAAAAGGTAAGCCGATGAGCGGCCGTGGGGATCATAAAAACTGTGGCTCAGGTCAACTCCGCTTCGGTCAAAACAGTCTTTGATGGCGCCGGCAAAAATGTCTCCACCCAGAACGGTTATAAATTTGACATCCACGCCCATCGCGCTTAAGTTTCGGGCAATATTGCCGCCAACACCGCCTACGGAAAGGCTGATGCGGCCGGGGTTGGAATCCCGGCTCATGGCTTTTTTGTATGGCACTCCGCCGATATCCATGTTGGCAGAACCAACAACTGTAACGTATGACATATCATACCTCAAAAAGTTATGAATTAGCTTGTGAATTATCTAATATCATATCACAATTTTCACACATTTGCAAAACCAACAGCACCTTAAGAACCAAACCTTTGCACTTATGACAGAAAAAACTCATATTGTTAAAAATTTGACGTTTTTTCACCTGAAAAAGCGCAGTTTTTGACGGCTAAAGTGTCATTTTTGCATTGTCGAATATGGACAAACCCCATCGAAAGTGCTATACTTTAAGAGTTGAGAATAAATGCATTTATAATTATCTAAGAGGTGAAGTCAATGGCAAAGTCCTTTTTCGGAGGCGTACATCCCAACGATATGAAGTCCCTCACAGCTTCAAAGTCCGTTGAGATCCTGACGCCTCCCGAACAGGTCATCATCCCCATGAGCCAGCATATCGGCGCACCCTGCAAACCTCTGGTCGAGGTTGGCGACACCGTAAAAATGGGCCAGAAGATCGGCGATAACGCCGGCCTTTGCGTTCCCGTCCATTCTTCGGTATCCGGCAAGGTCGTAGCTATCGAAGCTCGCCCCCACACCGGCGGCAGCAACGTGCTGGCAGTAATTATCGAAAACGATTTCCAGGACACTCCCGACGAGAGCATGGTCGCCCGGGAAAGCATCGACGATCTTTCCGCCGAGGAGCTTATCGAGATCATCCATCAGGGCGGCTGCGTCGGTATGGGCGGCGCTACTTTCCCCACCCATGTGAAGATCAACAGCGGTATCGGCAAAGTCGACACCATCATCGTCAATGCAGCAGAATGTGAACCCTACATAACCGCTGACGATCGCCTTATCCGCGAGCATCCCGAAAAGATCCTGGGCGGCGTAAGAGTTCTGCTCAAGATCTTCGGCCTTGAAAAGGCTCACATCGTTATCGAAAGCAACAAGCCCGAAGCTATTGAAGTTCTGAAGAAAGAACTGGAAGGCACCAGCGACATCGAAGTCATGGTTCAGCCTGTCATGTACCCCCAGGGTGCAGAAAAACAGCTGTGCCAGACTGTTACCGGCCGCGAAGTTCCTCCCGGAGGACTGCCTGCCGCTATCGGCTGCGCCGTATTCAACACCGCTTCCGTTGCCGCTATTTACGACGCTGTCTGGCTCGGCAGACCTCTGTTCGAGCGCAATGTCACCGTTGGCGGTCTTGGTCTGAAGGATCAGAAGAACTACCGTGTCCGTATCGGTACTCCTTTCCAGTTCCTGATCGACTCCGTTGGTGGATTCTCCACCGACC
>JAZULX010000241.1:0-7884 GCA_045603325.1 Oscillospiraceae bacterium
CGTTGGGGGACAGGGAATTTCAGCGTGGCAAATTGCCCGTCAAAGCTGAGCAACGCAGGCTGGGGCTTCTGACTGTAACGCAGCCTCGCAGTAACGTTTACAGGCTCGGTTGGAGCGATGTCAGATGTAAACACCACGTCGCGAACACGCACAGTGTCGGTCATCAGTTCAGCCTCTGTGCCCACGGTGACGGTGCCTTTTTCAGGATCCTTGCCGATTACATATACACGCTGACCCATGGGAAGATCAAGACCTCGGCGCTGACCGATGGTATAGGCCGCAACACCTTTGTGGCGGCCTATAACGTTGCCGCTGCTGTCGATGAAGTTGCCCGGTTCCAGCGCCCTGCCGGTATAACGGGTGATGAATCCGGCATAATCCCCGTCGGGGATGAAGCAGATGTCCTGACTTTCGGACTTGTGGGCGGATTCAAGACCGAGGGATTCGGCAATTTCCCTGACTTCCTGTTTTGAAAGGTCGCCCAGAGGGAACAGAAGCCTGTTCAGCTGGTTTTGAGTCAGGTTATAAAGAACGTAGCTCTGGTCTTTTTTCTCGTCCTGAGCAACGGATATACGCCAGCTGCCGGGACTGCCTGTTTTTTTGACGTAATGACCTGTGGCAAGATACTCGCAGCCAAGTTCGTCCGCCAGGTCAAACAAAGCGCCGAACTTGAGAGCTTTGTTGCAGTTGATGCAGGGGTTGGGAGTTTCGCCGCCAAGGTAAGAAGAAATAAAGGGAGCCACCACGTTTTCATCGAATTGGCTGCGCATATCCACGGCATGAAACTCAATGCCCAGCGCATTGCATGCGCTTTCGGCAGAAGCTACTTCCGTCTCGCCGGAAAGCATCATGGTAACGCCGATGACCTCGTGCCCCATACGCTGCAGCAGCGCGGCACATACAGAGCTGTCTACTCCGCCGCTCATGGCGGCCAAAACCTTGCTCATATACTCCTCCAAAAACATAAAAAAGTATTGAAAATATTTTAAGTATTGGTTATACTATGCCAGTAAGAAGTAAAGAAAATTCAGGAGGTACTGTTATGATCCTTGAAAAAGTTATTGCCATGCTGGCTGATCAGCTGGGCTTCGACGAAGACGCCATCAGTGAAAACACCGACATCGCCGAAGAACTGGGCGCAGACTCCCTCGACCTGGTTGAACTCATGATGAGCGCAGAAGAGGAATTCGGTATTACCGTTGTTGATGACGATCTGGCCAAGCTGAGAACTGTTGCCGATATCGTAAAATACATCGAGAACAATATGTGATAAATGGTTGAAGGTCCCTTTTCGAGCTGTTGCTTTTGAGAAATCGGGAACTGAACACCGAAAATCACGCTGTCATCTCGAACGTCAGCTCTGCTGACGGAGAGATCCCCTGCTGCTTGCGCAACAAGAAGGGGATTTCTCGTCGCTGCCAAGGTCAGCAAAGCTGACCATGCACAGCTCGCTCGAAATGACAGTATCTATGATTCTGAAAAAGGGCTGCCTATGGCAGCCCTTTTGCTTTACTTATGATACCGGCTTCCCTGGATGATTTTTTCCGCACGATAGATCTGCTCCAACAGCATCACCCTTGCAAGGTGATGGGGAAAAGTCATGTCGGACATGGAAAGCCGCAGTCCTGCCTGCTTTTTCAGGTCTTCATCCAGACCGAAAGAACCGCCGATAAGAAACACAAAGTTTGATGTTCCGCTGCTTTTCAGGGCGGAAATCTTTTTTGCCATCGTTTCGGAGGACATCTTCTGACCTTCGATGCACATGGCCACCACAAAGGCGTATTTGGGTATCTTAGCCCGAATAGCCGAGGCTTCTTTGGCCAGAGCGGCAGAAATCTCTGCATCGGACGGGTCGTCCGGCAGACGCTGCTCGGGAATTTCGGTAACGGCGGCACCGCCGCAGGCGGTCATGCGCTTGAGATATTCATCGCAGGCGGATTTGAAATGGGCTTCTTTCAGTTTGCCCACGGCAATGATGTTATATGTCATCTTCTTCGTCTTCCGGTTCCCGGGCCACAACGCTCAGTTCGGTAACACGCAGATCGTCTGTCTCGGTAACGGTGATGGTCAGGTTTTCGTATTCAAAACTGTCGCCCACGCTGGGATATCCGCCCAGCATTTCGATGGCCCAGCCGCCAAGGGTGGTGTAATCGCCTTCAAAATCGTCGGAATCGTGGCCGACCTCGTCGAGAAATTCGTAAATGCTCATGTCACCGCTGACTTCGTAGCGGTTAGGCTCGATTTCTTCAAACTCGGGTTCGATATCGTCGGTTTCGTCCCAGATGTCGCCCACAAGCTGCTCCAGAACGTCTTCCATGGTTAGGATGCCCATGGTTCCGCCGTATTCGTCGGTAACAACTGCCATATGCACTCTGCGGCGTTTCAGCTCCGCGAGTACGGCAGGCAGCTTCATGGACTTGTGGATAAAGCAGACTTCCATCAGCTGATCCCGGATGGAAAAATCGGGAGTATCCACCAACTGCTTGTAAAAGTGGTTGAGGAACAGTATGCCGATGATATTGTCGATGGTGTCTTCATATACCGGGATGCGGGAATACTGGGAGGTGGCTGCGATTTCGATGATGGTGTCCATATCGTCGTCAATGTCGATGGCTACCATGTCGACCCGGTGGGTGATGATTTCCTGGGCGCTGATTTCGGCAAAATCGATGGCGGACTGGATAAGGTCGCTTTGTTCTTCGTCGATAACGCCTTCGTCTTCAACGGTTTCGATGATGGATACCAGTTCTTCTTCGGTAACGGAAGGGCCGGTATCGCCTTCTTTGGTCCAGATGCGGGCAACCAGATCCACAAATTTGGTGACGATGAAAACGAAAGGTGTTGTCAGCCACATCAGGAATCGCAGGGGCAGAGCCACGCCTTCGGCAAAGCTGTCGGAATTGGAGCTGGCAAGTATTTTAGGCAGGATCTCGCCGAAAATGAGTATCAGCACGGTCATAACGGTGCCGGAAAAAGCAGCGCCTTTGGGGCCGAACAGATGCACAAAGGCCACAGCTGCCACAGAAGATGCGGCAAGGTTGACCAGAGTGTTGCCGATAAGGATGGTGGAAAGTGCTTTGTTATAGTTTTCGGAAATGTAATAAGCTGTTTTCAGCCGGGTGGTACCCTCTTCTTCGGCGGCTTTTTTCAATCTACGGTGATTGAGGGAAGCGTAAGCGATCTCCGAACCGGAGAAGAATGCAGAGAGGGCAATCAATATCACTATGCCTATATAAGGAAGGTAGTTACTGCTCATCGATATCCTCCCTCTTGATAATCAGCTTTGTGATGCGCATGTTGCGGATTCTTGCCACGGTGATGGTCATGCAGTCATATTTGAAACTGCTGCCGTCGGTGGGAACGTAGTCGAAGTTTTCCAAAGCCCAGGCGTTCATGGTGCGGTGACCAAGCTCATCGCGGTCATAGTCGTCATAGCCCATGGCCTCAAAGGCTTCACGAACCTGCAGCTCACCGCTGACTTCATAGCGGTTGCCGCCAATGGGTTTAAAGGTGTCTTTGACTTCGTCATCCTCGTCCCAGATCTCGCCAACCAGCTCTTCAAGGATATCTTCAATGGTGACGATACCCATAACACCGCCGTAATCGTCGGTAACAACGGCCATGTGGCGTTTCTTGGACTGCATGCTGCGCAAAAGCTCGTCTATCAGCATGCTCTTATGTACATACAAAGTTTCGTCCAGCAGGGAACGCAGGTCCAGCTTGTCGCCCTGTTCCATGTAGGCTTTCAGGTATTTGCGTATACCGAGTATGCCGATAATGTTGTCTATGGTGTCTTCGTATACGGGCAGCCTTGAATGACGGCTGTTTTTGATACGGTCCACTATTTCTGAGGGAGAAAGTTCGCTGTCGATGGCAACCAGATCTACACGGGAAGTAAGGATGTCTGCCACGGTGATGTCGTCAAAGTCCAGAGCGGAGCGGATAAGACCGCTGCGCTGCTGATCCATGGTGCCTTCTTCGGCGATCTCGTCTATGATGTCGTAAAGCTCTTCTTCCGTCACGGTGGGTTCAGCCTCGGAACGGAAGAGCTTTGCCATAAGATTGGACACGGAGGAAAAAATAAAGGTTATGGGAGTCAGCAGCTTCATCAAAAAGACAAGGGAGCCGGATACAGACAGGGAAAAATCCTCTGCCTTGGATTTGGCATAGCTTTTCGGAAGCATTTCGCTGAACAGGAACACCACCACGGAAAGAATGATGGTAGATAAGGTAACTGCCCAGTCGCCCCAAAGACGGACGACCAGAACGGTGGCCAGGGTACTGGCACCGATATGCATTATGTTGTTGCCTATCAAAAGGGTAGTCAGAGCCTTGTCGAAATGGCTCAGAATGTAGGAAACTCGCTTAGCTCTTCGGTCGCCGGAATCCGCCATGGTTTTGATACGGATCTTGTTGGCTGATGCCAGAGCTATTTCGGTTGCGGCAAAATATCCGCCGCCGATTATCAGCAGCAGAAGAATAAAGAGCAACAACCAACTGTCGCTGTCCACTAAAAGATCAACTCCTGTAATGAAATAATATATCTATCTATTATACTGGATTCACAAATATTGTCAATATGCGCAGGAACCTGCCTTGCAGGTATTAATGGCTAAACTGCCTTGAACACCAATTTGTTGTCTTCAATAACGCAGGTCATTTCACCGCTGTCGCAAAGATAAGACAGATATGAGCGGATGGTGCTGCCACTGAGAACATACTGGCTCATGTCCAGCACCAGACCATAGTGGTCAAACACGGCTTTGAGCAGGTCATCCCAGCTTTTTCCGCTTTCTGCGGAGGACTTCAGCACGCTCAGAATCTCCATAGTTTTGTCCCTGTTCAGCTTGACCAGAGGAACAATGTCCTGCTGAGGCTCGGCGTGGGAAGGCACAAACAGGGAGGCTTCCATGGTTTCGATCTTGTCCAGCGTTTCGAGGAAGCCTTTTGGTTCTGCCACAAAGCTGACATGGTATTTCTCCAAAGTCGATTCGCTCACAAGGCTGTCTGCCAGAAACACCACTCCGTCAGCTGTACGGAAACCGTACATATCACAGGCGTGACCTTTAAGCTCAATAGGCTCAAGACCATCGGGCAGAAGTTCCCAACCGCCGTCTACGGTGCATTCCGGAGCCTTGAGGAACTTGTTCTGCCAGGTTTTCATAGGCCAGCCGCCATAGAGGGAAACGGGTTCGAGAATGGTGTTTTCGGTGACGCATTTTTCAATGCCTTCGGAACAGACTATGCAGCCGGTGCGCTTTTTGAGTTCGGCACAGCCGCCGATATGGTCGGCATGGCTGTGGGTCACGGCGATGCCTTTGAGCGTCCAGCCTCTGGGTGCAAGAACCTTGTTGGCCAGCTTCCTGGCGGCATCCTTGTCATTTCCGCTGTCTATAAACCAGACCTCGGTGTCGGATACCTGATATACGCCCACTTTTGCGGGGATATCCACATAATATGTGCGTGGTGCAACCTGAATGAGTTCCATTTGGTTTATTCCTTTATATCTCACGCAGAGCGTTTGCTCTGGCGTTTTTGCTGAGTTTTTCGATTTCCAGACCGTAATCATCCATCAGCTGATGGCAGATATGGGGCAGTACGGTGCTGTCGCCAAACAGCAGTTCCAGTTCAACCTCAATGATGGGCAGCCTTTTGCCGCCGGCATAGAGGGTGCCTACGTCTCCGCAAAGCTCGATACGGATGCCGTCGTCGAGATAGAGGAAGTTGGTACGACGCTCAAATTCTGCGCCGCATACTTCAACCAGTTTTCTGTTTTTGAGTAGTTCCTGAAGCTCCCGGGGAGCGCCAAGGTTCATCAGCGCAGGCACGGCTTCTTCGATGGAGTCTGCAAGACACTGCCATTCGTTGCGGGTGAACATTTCGCCGTCGAAACTGTTGGCTGTTTTGAGCGCAGCAACAGACTGGTCGCCTTCCTTACGCAGACGCAAAGTCCAGCGCCGGGCGGAAAGCTCACCGTCTTCGGTGTCGAAATAGACGGAATGGAATTTCTTTGAAACGAATTCGTCTCTCATGTACTGGGTAAGACCGGGGTCGGCAAGAACACGGTCAAGGGTGGCCTCATCGGGCACACGGAGTTTTATTTCAATTTCGGTTGCCATGGCAATACCTCCTGAAATTTCGATATGTATATTTTAAAGCATTCATGTCAAAATATCAATGCGCAATAGCAGGAGAAAAGCTGCGTGAATACAGAAAATGTCATATGGTGACGGTAAAATGTTAAAATGATTACAAATTGATTAAAAAATCTGTTTGCTATTTACATAAAACCATGCTATAATCTATTGGCTAGTGCTATGCTCATTTTAGCACTGTGCAATTTGTTTGTGATTTAAGGTATTTATTATGGCCAAATATATTATAAATGGCGGACGCCCTCTTTCCGGAGAGGTGACCATCAGCGGTGCAAAAAACGCTGCTGTGGCAATTATCCCCGCCGCCCTGTTGGTAGACGGTGTCTGCCGGATTGAGAATGTCCCCGCAATTTCCGACGTTAACCTTTATCTGAAGATATTCGAGCAGATGGGTGCTCAGATCCGCCGCATCGACCGCAGCACCATCGAGATGGACTGCCGGGGCGTCCGCAGCCACCGTCCTCCCTTTGATATCGTATCCCGTTTCAGAGCATCTTCATACCTGATCGGCGCCATGCTTGGCCGTTTTGGTGAAGCTGAAGTGGCACTTCCCGGCGGCTGTGACTTTGGTCAGAGACCCATCGACCAGCATATCAAGGGCTTTACCGCCATGGGTGCCAAGGTTGAGTTTTCCGGCGCTGCCGTTCATGCCAAGGCTGACGGCAAGCTGAAAGGCAATTACTGCCGCCTGGACCTTGTTTCTGTTGGCGCAACCATGAACCTTATGATAGCCGCTGTTCTGGCAGAGGGAACCACCATTATCGAGCCTGCTGCCAAGGAACCTCACATCGTTGACCTTGCCAACTTCCTCAACGCCATGGGTGCTGATGTTTGGGGCGCAGGTACCGACACAATTAAAGTGCGCGGTGTTGAGAGACTTCACGGCGGAACATATTCCATCATTCCCGACCAGATCGAAGCCGGCACTTACCTGACTGCCGTTACCGCAGCAGGCGGTGAGGCGCTTATAAAGAACGTTATTCCCAAGCATCTTGAATGTATCACCGGCAAGCTTATCGAAATGGGCGCCGAGATAACCGAGTATGACGATTCCGTTCACATTCGCCGTACCGGAACGCTCCACAAGGCAAACATCAAGACCATGCCTTATCCCGGATATCCCACAGATATGCAGCCTCAGGCAGGCGTATGCCTGGCACTGGCAGAGGGGACATCCATCATTACCGAAGGCGTGTTCGACAACCGTTACAAGTATGTCAACGAGCTTATCAAGATGGGTGCGCAGATACAGGTGGACGGCAAGGTTGCCATTTTCGAGGGCGTACCTTCCCTTAAAGGCTGCCCCATCAAGGCCTGCGACCTTCGTGCAGGTGCCGCCATGGTTATCGCCGCTCTTGCAGCGGAAGGCCAGAGCGTGGTGGATGACGTGTTCCACATCGAACGCGGTTACGAGACCTTTGTGGAAAAACTCCGTGACCTTGGCGCGGACATCAGACGGGTGGAAGATATGCCTCCCGTAAGAGCAAAAATAGGCTAACAAAAAAGCTGTGCTTTTGCACAGCTTTTTTGTTAAGGGTTAGGATATAGGATTTAGGGGTTAGGGAGCTGTTATGTCAGAAATCTTCACCCCTAACCCCTAAATCCTAAATCCTATCCCCTAATAAATAAAAGCTGCCTTTGGCGGCTTTTATTTATTGCATCGGTATTGCAGCCCAGAAACCAAGGTCCTCATCGCCGTCGTTGATCAGGCTGTGACCGTGACCCTTGG
>JAZULX010000242.1:0-1935 GCA_045603325.1 Oscillospiraceae bacterium
GGCCATATTAAGATGGGAATAAACAGAGCCTATGGAGTTTTCCTCCATATTGATATCGTGATTGGAATAGAAGAAATTCTCGTATCCGTACAGTATGGGATAGTCGATATTGGTGCCGGGAATGTTTATCCAGCCCACAACGTCGCTGTTCTGCTTGCGGGCATCGTACATTTTGTCACCGTGGGGGAACACATAGCCGCTCTGCTCTACTTCTGCCGCCGTTTCCGGATCAGGTGTGCTTTCCACCTCCACCAGCGGGGTATTTTCGATAACAGTTACCATCATCTCATCAGGATTCTGCTCCACCCCACCGGGAGTGCAGCCCGCTGAAAACAGCATGGCAGCCGCTATAAGGCCCGTAAATAATCTCTTCATATCTTTGTCCTCCCGTCATGGGAATGATACTGCAAGCGGGAAACCGCCCATACCGGGCGTACATTTGTACAAACAGGGGCTGTGCGGAAACACAACCCCCTTTCAGTCATTTTGTTGGCAGCTTATGCCTGAGGAGCAGCCTCAGCAGCGCCGCCGAACTTTGTGGAAACAGGATTTACCTGCCTGAGGAAGAAGTACAGACGGGACTGTGCATCGCTGGAGTCATGGTTGTCGCCGCAGGTGTAGATGGTCATAAACTGATCGGTAACGGCGGGAGTGGTGCCAAAGGCATACTCGCTGCGGCTGATCTGCTTGTCGATCCACTTCTGAACGAAGGCGGCATCCGCTTCTTCGTATTCGTAATCGGCAGCGTCATAGTCGGTGGGCCACCAGGTATTGTAGTACAGGGTGGATTCGGGTTCGTCTTCCTTTACCTCGTACATTGCCCATACTTCCCATTCGGCGTCGATGCCGTCAATGGAGATCTCCCAGGTGCGTCCTTCGGGGGTGCTGAAATTGGGCAGGGTTGCCGCGTCCAGAGTTACGGGGCAGGTCCTGTCGTTTTCATCAAAGCCGCAGTTGGTCTTGCCGGTGTTTACGGACTGGATGTGATGCAGCTCATGGAAGAAGCCGTTGGCATAGTTGCCCTTGGCGTATGCAACGCGGTTGTTGTGAGCGGTTACGATAAGGTTCTGGCCAACGCCCATGGAATCGGCGGAAGCGATATTGAAGTGGGCGTATACGGAACCCAGCTCGGACTCCTTGCCCTCATCGTTGAGCTTGTAGTAGCCAAGGCCGCCCTTGGTATCGAACATGATGGGGAAATCTATAACGGTGCCGGGGATGGCGATCCAGCCGATGGTTTCGTCATTGTTGGCCTTCTTGGCGGCGATCTTTTCGGTATAGGAAGGCACGAACACCTCGGGAGTGGGGGTCACTTCGGGCACATTGGGAGTAACCACGGGGGCAGGGGTGTTAACGGTCTCGATGGTGATTACCTCTTCGGCGGGCTTGGAGCAGCCAACCGCCAGCAGAGTAAGAGCAGCCATTGCAATAGCAAGGATCTTCTTCATTAAGGTTTTATCCTCCTGTAAGGCATAATAGCCTATGGTTTATTATCTCACTACATTGTATGATACCACATCGTCCCATCCCGCGAAAAGTATGAACCGCTCATTTTCATAATAAATTCATATCTTTGTCGGAAAAGGGCGTGGTTTCGGATTCCGGCGTTGCTAACGGTGTGTCAATGCTTTATTCCGGCTCTGACGACATGTGCGTCAGAACGGATAAATCCCGCAGGGATTTGTTCTTTGCAGTTTTTACCGCCCGGGAGCTTCCAAAGGAAGCGAGAGGTAAAAACTGGACTACTCGCACAAAACCCAATAGGTTTTGTGCGAAATATCCTTAGGCTATGGGCTTCATGGTGGGGAACAGCAGTACGTCCCGGATGGTGGAGCTGTCGGTCAGCAGCAATACCAGACGGTCGATGCCAAGGCCGATGCCGCCTGTGGGGGGCAGGCCGTATTCCAGAGCAAGGCAGAGGTCCTCGTCTATCAT